>NZ_JADBUE010000250.1:0-7497 GCF_020245805.1 Microcystis sp. M179S2
CAGCCATTTTCAAAGGGAAAATGTACCCAGTAGCGTCTTTTCAATTTTTTCTGAGAAGCGACCTGCAGTAAGGGTTTTGTTAATTTTTTAGTATTTCTGTATGGGGGAAGTCCAGTTATTGTGTTCTTCCGGAAGCTCCTGTTTTTGAGCAATTGGGATGACAAAGTAAAAGCTTTTTCGGTAACTTGTCCCCAATTAAAAGAAAGCTTGAGAGATTTTCAGGGTTGCCGATTTTTACTTGATGGCTACCGGCAAAAGATAGCCATCGGCAATTGTATCAATTTGTAAAAGATGGTTGACGTTTGTGCCAATCGGTGGCCTGTTCGTAGGCGTGGGCGACGTGAAATAATTGATCTTCGCGCAGCACATTACCGACTAATTGTAAACCAATCGGCAAACCTTGCCCATCAAAACCGCAGGGAAGACTTAACCCAGGTAAACCGGCTAAATTGACGGGAATAGTCATTAAATCCGATAAATACATACTCAGAGGGTCCGCCGTTTTTTCCCCAGCTTTAAAAGCTGTGGTCGGTGAAGTGGGAGAAACTAACACATCTACCGATTGAAAAGCTCGATCGAAATCCTCTTTGATCAAAGTCCTGACTTTTTGTGCTTTCAGGTAATAAGCATCATAATAACCCGCCGAGAGGGTATAGGTTCCCAACATAATCCGGCGCTTGACTTCCGCACCAAAACCCTGAGCGCGAGTCTTGGTGTACATATCAATCAAACTATCGGCATCTTCCCGAATACCGTATTTAACCCCATCGTAACGGGCTAAATTCGCCGATGCCTCCGAGGGGGCGATAATGTAGTAGGTGGGCAATCCGTAACGGAAACGGGGACAGGAAATCTCTTTAATCGTAGCACCAAGGGCCTTTAACTGCGCTAAAGCTTGATTAACTGCATCGGCAACCACCTGATCCAAACCTTCCCCGAAAGTTTCCTTAATTACGCCAATTTTTAACCCTTTTAAACTGGTTTTCAGGAATTGGCTATAGTCGGGAATCGGCAGATTGAGACTGGTAGAATCTTGGGGATCGTAACCCGCGATCGCTTGTAATAAAATCGCCGCATCTTCTACGGTACGACCAAAGGGACCGATCTGATCGAGAGAAGAAGCGTAAGCCACCAAACCAAAGCGAGAAACCAAGCCATAGGTCGGTTTTAGCCCGACAACGCCACAAAATGAAGCCGGTTGACGAATTGATCCCCCCGTATCCGATCCTAGGGCGACCACGCATTCTTGAGCGGCCACAGCCGCAGCCGACCCCCCCGAAGAGCCACCAGGCACCCGGGATAAGTCCCAGGGATTAGCAGTAACGTGATAACCGGAGTTTTCGGTGGAACTACCCATAGCAAACTCGTCTAAATTGGTTTTACCGACGATAACTGCTCCTAAATCCCGTAATTTTTGGGTAACGGTGGACTCGTAGGGGGGGACAAAATTCTCTAAAATCCGAGAAGCGCAGGTGGTGGGGATACCCTTGGTGCAGAGATTATCTTTTAATGCGATGGGAATACCTGCTAACAGATGCAGAGACTCACCCCTGGCGATTTTATCGTCCACTTTTTGGGCTTGTGCGAGGGCTAAATCCGGGGTTAAATGGAGAAAGCTTTTTACTTGTGGTTCGATCGCTTGAATACGAGCAAGAAATTCTGTGGCGATTTCGACGGCTGTTTTTTCTTTATTGACGAGTTGTTGATGCAGTTGACGAATCGAAGTCATGTTCAGTTACCGGTTACAACCACCGTCAGGAGCAAGCAACAACCCCAGACAGCAAAGACTATTTTAGCGTCAGTTTGGCTGTCGGTCAGCTAATCTCCTAAAATTAAGGGAAAGCCTGGGAGGAAAACTAGAGTTATGACTTTTAATATCCGACAATTAGATAATTTAGACTACGATGAAGCCGAACCCTTATTAGAAGATTATATTACTGGAGCGATCGAAGAATATATCAATTCGCCCGAGGGAGAGGCCTATTATCAAGAAAAAGAAGAAGGTGGTGGTTGGATTGCTACCTTGATTGAGTTGGGCTATCTCTATCAAGGTTATACCCTTGCTACCATGACTAAGGCTGATGTGCAAATCTTAATGGAGAAGATTTTACCACGCAAAATTACTATCCTCGATCCGACGGAAACGGAAGATGCTATCCCTGAATTAATTAGTTTTTGGCAATTTTTGGGACGAGAATATAAATTAACTCAGGCTAAAGCTATTATTAAATATTTAGAGCAATTAGGCGATCGCTTTAGTCAACTGATGAACGATCCCAACAGTGGCGGTTTTATGAAAAATCTCTTGTTACAAGCGCATCAGCAGGGTTTTGATATCACCAGTCAGGAGGGTTTAAAAGCTTTTCAAGAAAAATATAATGCTGAACAACGCGCCAAACAGCAAGCGGCAGCAATATTGAAAAAAACGCCCCCAGCTGTTTCTAAATCGGAAAATGTTCCCAAGGCAATGCAGGCCAAATATCAAGAAATTATCGATATTACCGATGAATTTGCCGCTAAATATCTTAATGAAGAATACGCCCAACTTATTCGCCAATTAACCGCAACTTTAGCTCGTAAGCGTCCCTCTCCCCTAGAAAAAGGTAAGGTTAATTCCTGGGCTGCCGGCATTACTCACGCCCTAGGAATGGTCAATTTTCTCTTCGATCCTAGCCAAAATCCCCACATTTCGGCCACAGAACTTTATAAAGCTTTTGGGGTTGCTCAAAGTACAGGACAAGCTAAATCAAAACAAGTGAGAGATTTACTGAAGATGTCCTATCTTGACTCAGAATGGGCTTTACCAAGCAATTTAGAGAACCATCCTAGCACTACGGTCCGGCAGTTAATCAGTACCATGCTCGGTGATAATTAGGGTTTGCGGCAAAAAGTCTGTTGGTGGAGTTAGGCGGCACTCTTGCAGCAATAGATTCCTGAATGACCCAATCTTGATCGAGCTTGCCGACTAGACTCTAGTTACCTCTCCAGTTAAACTATAGTAGTCAATAGTTATAAAGTTTTAAACGATAACCTATTGTCAGCCTTTTTAACTGGTCACTTTATTACCTACCTATGTTGGACAGTTTCTCCCCCCAAACCTCTAGCGTCGTCCTCGCTTCGGTGGCGGACTATTTCAAAGTCCTGTCGGAAGTCAGTCGCCTACAGATTCTCAGTTGCTTGCAATTAGGTGCGATGAATGGTAAAGAAATCGCCGAAGCTACCGGACTAGGTCAGGCCAATCTCTCCAAACACCTGAAAGCTTTAACCCAAGCGGGAATTATCTCGCGGCAACCCCAAGGAGTCAGCGTTTACTATCAAATTACCGACCCCGTGATCTATGATCTCTGTAAGGTGGTTTGCGATCGTATTAGTCAGCAAATGCGTCAACGGGCCCGAGAATTCGAGAGTCTGCCGGCTTTCCATCTCCCTAAATAAAAATTACCAAATCCTTGACATTTTGCCTCAATTATGATACAGAAAAAAATTTCCATGCTCCTAGAAGAACTTTGTCAACGCTATCGGGAGGGAGAAAGAGATTTTCGGGGGATTATTGCGGGAAAGCGACTTAACTAATATTGCCCTCCCAGGAGTCAATTTTTGCCGTGCCGATCTGCGACAGGCGCGGTTAGGAAAGATACGCCTTTCGCGATCGCTGCTGAGAGAAGCGGATTTAAGTGAGGCGATTCTTTGGGGAGCAGATTTAAGTCAAGTGGACTTTTATCGAGCTTGTTTACGCGATGCGGACTTAAGCGGAGCTAATCTCATCGAAGCCAATTTAGAAGCCGCTTATTTAACCAAAGCCGTCTTAAACGGTGTTAATCTCAACAGTGCTAATCTCCAGCAGGCCGTATTAATCGATGCGGATTTTCGCTCCACTTCCGACCAACGCACGGACTTAGGCAAAACTAACTTTTGCGGAGCCGATCTCAACTATGCCAATCTGAGCGGCTCCCTGTTATATCGAGCTAATTTCGCTGATTGCCGACTTTGCCTGGTTAATTTTCGTGCTAGTCCCGAAAGAGACGGATTTATTACCGATCTCACCTGGGCCAGTTTCCGGGGTGCGCATCTCAGTTATGCCGATTTGCGCGGGGCAATTTTAGAAGATGTGGACTTGACTGATGCTGATTTAACCTGGACTTTGTTTTAATCTGGGAAGCTTTTTCAGTCAACAGTGATCAGTGAAAAGATGTCATTTCACTTAAAACTCAAATCCGATAACTGATAACTGCTCACTGATAACTGATAATTGAGGGTCGATTTATTTAAAACCGACGGATGCTTGCCAAACAAAGGCCAGCAAGAGGAAAAATAGGGGAATCAGGGGCAAGACATCGACTAAGGGGTCGAAAATTTGGTATGCTTCCGGCAATTTGGCCAACAAAAGTGCAGTTTCCATCTCTCTATCTACCTTGACAAGAAAATTTTCAAACGTTTCCTGAAATTTTATCACGTTGGGGTAACATCTAAGGCATCCTCAAGCCAAGGGGCAAAATCTTGGGCAAAAGTCCCCCCTAGGATAGATTGACGAATTTCACGGGTAAATCTGATTAATTCGGCGATATTGTGCAGAGATAAGAGAATATAACCCAACATTTCCCCCGATTTAATTAAATGATTCAGATAGGCACGGCTAAAGTGTTGACAGGTGTAGCAGGGACAAGTCTCGTCTAAAGGGGCGAAATCTTCCTTAAAACGGGCATTTTTGAGGTTCCAACGCTCTCCCCGCACTAAAGCCGTGCCATGGCGACCAAAACGGGTGGGAATGACGCAATCAAACAGATCTATGCCACTAGCGATCGCCTTGGCCATTTCTCGATAGGTTCCCACTCCCATCAGGTAACGGGGTTTATTTTCGGGGAGTAAAGGGGCAGTTATCTGGACAATGCGATGAATTAGGCTCGTTTCTTCCCCCACACTCACGCCACCGATAGCATAACCGGGTAAATCGAGTTTTACTAAAGATTCCGCCGCCGCTGCCCGTAAATCCTCATAAATTCCCCCCTGCACTATGGCGAATAAAGCCTGTTCTTGGGGTCGTTGATGGGCCGTCAGACAGCGCTCTAACCAGCGATAGGTGCGTTCGATGGATGCTTTCATGGTCTCATGACTGACTCCCGTGGGGGGACATTCATCGAAGGCCATAATCACATCAGCACCGAGGGCATTTTGAATCTGAATCGATTTTTCTGGCGTGATTTCGATTATTCTACCGTCCCGAGGCGATCGAAAGGTGACTCCCGATTCTTTAATTTGCCGGAGTTGACTGAGGCTAAATACCTGAAATCCACCCGAATCTGTTAATATTGGCTGATTCCACGCCATAAAATCGTGTAAACCTCCCGCTTTCTCGATAATACTTTCTCCAGGCTGCAGATGCAGGTGATAGGTATTAGCGAGAATCATTTGCGCCCCCGTGCTGGCGATTTGAGCGGGGGTCAAACCTTTCACCGTGGCCAAAGTTCCCACGGGCATAAAACGGGGTGTTTCTACCGGTCCGTGGGGACTATGCCAAACCCCAACCCGCGCACCAGTTTGGGGACACCGGGCGATTAATTCAAAGGAAAATCCCACTGTTTCAGTTATCAGTTATCAGTTATCAGTATTTTTGCTCGCTGCCTAAAAGGGGCAATCGTTGTCGTCTTCGTCTTCAAACTGCACATCCCACTTAGCAGAAAGTACCTGAGTAACCATGGCTTCGAGGGTATCGGCATTGAGACGGGCTTTCATATCGGGGTCTTGGAGTGGATTACTCAGGGGAATTAGCCGTAATTGCCGATTGTCTTGGATCAGATCAAAATAGGTTTCACCGTCGGGAGAGCGGGTTAAACGCAGACAATCGAAGCTATAGGTATTGAGATAAAGACTGTAGTTAGCAACTAGGGTGCTTTGCTGATAATCGGCGAAAACTTCCACTATCCATCCCTCCCCTTCACTCTGAATCACTCCTTCGAGACTATGGATGTAGCGAACTCGTCCGAGATCATCGAGGAGACGACGCATATCTTCTTTAGCGATGACCACGCCAGAATCAATAATACAGGGGGCGGGCAGGGGCTGTGAGGGTGGATGATAGTTCATAGGGATTGCCAGTAAAAAAATTTCCTTTTATAACCCACCGGGGGGTTTCTACCGATTCCTGTTGCAATTTTCTTCGGGTTACGTCTCGATCTTAACCCAATCCGCTAGAACTTTTCATTGTTATTTAATATTAATAACGACGATCGATGATTAATTTCCGCCTACTAAATATTTACAAAAATCTGGGTAGACAGAGCCTACCCAATCATAACTATTTACTGGGAGGGTTAGAAGCGGAAGGACTGCGATCGATCACCTGATCGATTAAACCATAGTCTAGAGCCTCTTCGGCGGACATAAAGAAATCCCTTTCCGTATCCTCGGCGATGAGGTCGAGAGGTTTACCCGTATGACTAGCTAGGTGTTCATTGAGTAATTGTTTGAGATAGAGAATTTCTTTGGCCTGAATTTCGATATCGGTGGCCTGACCTTGGGCGCCGCCGAGGGGTTGGTGAATCATGATCCGCGAGTTGGGTAGGCTCATTCTTTTGCCCGGTTTGCCGGCACTGAGGAGAAAAGCCCCCATACTGGCAGCTAAACCAATACAAATGGTGCTGACATCGGGACGGATTTGATTCATGGTGTCAAAAATCCCTAATCCGGCCGAAACGGAACCCCCGGGGGAGTTGATATACAAGTAAATATCTTTTTCGGGGTCTTCTGCTTCTAGAAAGAGTAATTGGGCGACGATTAGGTTAGCTAGGTCGCTGGTTACTTCTTGTCCCAAAAAGACGATTCTTTCCCGGAGTAGTCGGGAGTAGATATCGAAGGCGCGTTCGCCCCGGCCTGTGGTTTCAATAACGGTAGGAATCATTGCGCTTTCTTGTCTTGCTGCTGCGGTTAGTTTTTTGATTTTGACATACTCCCACCGTCAAGCTACGCTGTGACGGGGGATTCTTGACCTATCACTATCGGAAATTCCTTGTTCAACGAGACAGCTTAGATTCTCAATGTCTCCACTGAAAATCCAGAGACCGGACTCTCCCAAGGCGTTTGGGTCGGTTTCTGTTTGCCCAACAGTACCGTTGAGATGATTTCCCAAATATTGCAACCCTTTTTTAAGAATATTTATTGCTGCATTATGATCCCTATCTAAGATTGTTTTACAGTTAGGACATTGATGAGTTCTAGTGCTTAATGTTTTTTGAACTCTAGTACCACAAACTGAACAATCTTGAGTCGTGAAATGGGGAGGAACAGCAACACAAACAATCCGATAAATCTTAGCAAAATAATTCAACCATTCGGTGAATTGATACCAAGAAGCATCAGAAATCGACTTAGACAGCTTACGGTTTTTGACTAAGTTTCTTACCTTTAAAGCTTCATAGACTACCAGATCATTAGACTGGACTAACGCCAAAGCGTCTTTAATTGCTTTGTCTTTACGTTGTCTTGATACTTTAAGATGAAGCC
>NZ_JADBUE010000251.1:0-8655 GCF_020245805.1 Microcystis sp. M179S2
ATGACTACCATTCTAGCAAATAGAGAGAATTCTTGTCCATTAAGACATGTTACAAATTACATGGGTACATTAAGAAAAGTTAAGGGGGTACATCCATTGATGGATAAGGGTTTTGGGCTATTATGGTATATATGTATGGGGGAAGTTCAGGTATTGGGGAAATCGAGAAGATCACAAACGACCTCTCGTCGCAGTTTAACCGTTGCCCCAGGGAGTTTAAGATTAAAAGTGATCAGACCTCTTGTAAAAATCAAAAATTGTCCTTTAACTGCCCCACAGTGGCTATTTTGAGCAATTTGGGCTGCAGCCCTTATAATTTGCCAAAACGACGATGACGACCCTGATAATCTTTTAAAGCGCGGTGAAATTGCACTCGATCGAAATCGGGCCAGAGGGTGTCAGTAACATAGATTTCCGCGTAGGCCATTTGCCAGAGTAAAAAATTACTAATTCGCATTTCCCCACTACTGCGAATTAACAGGTCTGGGTTAGGAATCCCGGCAGTATAAAGATACTGTTCAAAGAGAGATTCATCGATTGCTTCTGGGGAGACTAAACCCTGTTGCACCTGACGAGCGATCGCCTGACAAGCTTGCACGATCTCCTCTCGGCCACCATAATTAGTAGCCACCGTAAATTGAATACCGGAATTTTGGCTAGTTTCTGCTTGAGATTTAGCAATTTCCCGTCTTAAAGACTCTGGCAAGACTGATAAATTACCAATAAAGCGAATTTTGACATTTTGCTGCATCATTTCTTCTAATTCGCGCCGCAAAACCCGCTCGAATAGAGTCATTAAAAACTCTACTTCCTCGAGGGGACGACCCCAATTTTCTGTAGAAAAAGCATAAGCAGTTAAAGCGGGAATCCCCCAGTCACGACAACAGCGCAGCAAGTCCTTAAGTGCATCTACTCCCCGTTGATGGCCCATAATCCGGGGTAAACCACGATTTTTCGCCCAACGACCGTTCCCATCCATAATCACTGCGACGTGCTGAGGCAAACGGTTTTTATCTAAATCCGTAGGTAATTCTGGTGATAAGCTCGGTTTAACAGTCATTTTCTATCTTTCGGGGTTGCGCTGGGCGAACGGGAGAATTTTTCTAAGATTAGACGACCTTTTAAGCCAATTGTACGCCCTAAACGTCCCCAACTCGGTGCGACCACTTCCCCCTCTCCCGACGGAGAAAACTTCGCTTCGAGCAGCTCTTTTAGTTTACTACTGGTTAAAGGCCGATCCAAATTACCCCCCGACGCGAGGGAAATCGAGCCGGTTTCCTCAGAAACCACAATACAGATACAATTATCTAGCCTTTCGGTAATGCCCATGGCCGCCCGATGACGGGTGCCTAATTGCCTAGAGGTACTGCGCTCCGATAAGGGTAGAATAACACCAGCGGCCACCACTCGATCGCCCCGAATAAATACGGCCCCATCGTGCAGTAAAGTTTTAGTTTGAAAAATAGTTTGAATTAATTCCTTAGATACTTGGCCATTGAGCGTCACCCCCGGATTGACAAACACCTTGGTGTCGAGATTGCCACTGGTTTCTAATACCATCAGCGCGCCGGTGCGATTTTGAGATAGATCCTTCACCGCGTCCACTAACTCATCAATGACATTATCGGTCTTGGGAGTGGGGGAACTTTTTTTAAATAATTCCCACACTTGACCTTTGCCCAATAATTCTAAAAAACGGCGGAATTCCGACTGAAAAATCACAGCAATCGCCACTGCTGCCCCCAAAATCAATTTTTCTAGGACTAACCCCAGCAAGCGCAATCCTAGGGCATCGCTAATCACCGAGGCCAGCATTAAGTAGATTAGTCCTCGCACCATCCAAAAGGTACGCCGCTCGCCGATAATTAGCAGCAGCATATAGGTAAGGAGGAGAACTAACCCAAAGTCTAGGACTGACAGACCATGGCTGAGAATCCAGGACAATAACCGGCGAGGGTCCAGAAAAAAACCCGACATGGGGGACGATAGCGATGAGGTTTATATCAAGGAGAGTCGATTGGTTGACATACCCCACGCCGTAAACGGACGTGGATTCTTCTAGCATCACTGCTGTGAATTTCTGGCTCAACGAGTCCACTTGAATTAGATTCCTGGCGAAATCCAACCCAGAGGTGGTTCTCTCCTCAGACTTTCGCTCCATTACAGAAGCCTGTTCTCGTATGCCCTACGATACAGTTCAAAACCTCTAAAATAATTGGTTTCTTTGGTACTTGACGCTTAGAGCTTTTACCTATAGGAGCATTCCCCTATAGAACCCCATAACTCTAGTTTTCAAGGTGCGTTCATCGGTTGATGACTGGGTTTTTTAAGCGGTTGCTTACCCTGCCCGCTATTCTTAATATCATACATCCTATAAAGTCGCCCTAAAAGGGCGAGGCTTTAAACCCAATTTTTCGGTAAACGGTCTTGACGCAGCAAATCCGCCAGATTTTCCCGTTCAAGGATCAGATTAGCTTCTCCGTTGTGGACAATTACCGCCGCCGGACGGGGTAAGCGGTTGTAATTAGAAGCCATACTGTAGTTATAGGCTCCTGTGGCTAAAACCACTAAAATATCCCCCGGGTTGGTTTTCGGTAGCGTAATATCCTTAATTAGAATATCGCCAGATTCACAATGCTTTCCAGCTATTGTCACCACTTCCTGACATTCTTGACTCATTTTATTGGCGACCACGGCCCGGTAAACCGATTGATAGGTAATCGGTCGAGGATTATCGGACATTCCGCCATCGACGGCGATATAGGTGCGGATTTCGGGGATTTCTTTGCGATTACCCACTGTATAGGCCGTTACGCAAGCGGTGGCAATCAGAGAGCGTCCCGGTTCGGCAATGAGCAGGGGATAAGCGATACCTCTTTCCTGACAAGCTTTAGCCACTGCTAAGGACACTGCTTGCACCCATTCCTCGATACTTGGGGGGTCATCACTTTCGAGGTAGCGAATCCCTAAACCACCACCCACATTTAATTGCTCTAGGGGTAAACCCCGTTCTAATCCTAATTTAAACCAATCTGCCAGCACAGCGGCCAGGTCTTGGTGGGGTTGACGTTCAAAAATCTGGGAACCGATGTGAGCGTGTAAACCCAGACAATTCAGCAGCGGATGAGCTAAAACATAGTCAAATACCGCTTCGATTTGATGAGGGTCAAAACCAAATTTACTGTCTAAGTGACCCGTGCGAATATATTCGTGGGTGTGACACTCGATGCCGGGGGTTAACCGCAATAGGATCGGAATAGGGTTATCAGGACGATTTTCGCCTAATTTAACCAGATTTTCTAACTCTAGCCAGTTATCAACGACAATAATGCAGTTATGCTCGATCGCATATTCTAACTCGGCGATCGATTTGTTATTACCATGAAAGTATATCGGCACATCGGTTTTATTGATCTGGTCTAAAGCGGTTAACACCGTGTGAATTTCTCCGGCCGACACCACATCAAAACCTAATCCCTCCCTAGCGACCACGGCCGATAGGGCCAGGCAATTCCACGCTTTCGAGGCATAAATTACCCTAGATTCTCCGGGATAATGAGTCTGGAAACCTTGCAGGTATTGACGACAGGCTGTGCGGAGGGTGACTTCATCGACAATATACAAGGGTGAACCGAAACGTTCCACTAGGGTGGTGACATCACAACCACCGATTTCTAGACAATCGCGGTTATTAACCTTGGCTGTCAGGGGTAACAGGGTTTGATTCGGGGATAGACAATCTTGATAGGCTAAATATTTTTGTCCGGAATTGCTGATTTTAGGTTCAGTTGATAGCATGATCGGTGTTTTTTGTCAAGAAATCGATAAATTTTGTTACAATCCCCGCGCATCCCCGATTCAGTTAAGGGAATTTTGACCGTCGGTGATCTAGATAACCAAAATAGTTCTCTCTTTCAGTGTACGATCAACCACCCGCTAAAAATCCCTTTTTTGTCAGGAAAAAATCGAGCAGCGACCCCGAAATAGTGGTAATAGTATTGAAGGAGTGGTCTTAAAAGTGATGATATGACTGACCAGAATGGCGTGTTAGTAGAAGAACAAAGCGAGGATATTACCCGTAAGATGAGTCAATTAGCCACTGAGTCGCCGAAAAATCAATTACAGATTCTGACACAATTAGCTGGGGCCGGAGAAGCTGGCCTAACTGTATTGAGAGATTTTTTGTTGGCCCAGCAGCCCACTCCTGTTAATCTGGTGACAGGTAAGGCTTATCAATTGCTCTATCAAGATAATAGCGATCAGAGCAAGGAATTTTTAGCTAATTATTTCCCCACGGGTGTTGTTCCCCTCGATAGTGCTAAAGGTATCGATTATCGACTTTTACAGGAATTATTGGCTAAACAGGATTTTCAAACTGCCGATAGTCTCACCCGTCAAAAACTCTGTGAATTAGCAGGAGAAGGAGCAATACAGAGGAAATGGGTCTATTTTACGGAAGTAGAAGCTTTTCCCAAGGTTGACATTCAGACTATTGATCATCTTTGGTTAGTTCATTCGGAAGGGAAATTCGGTTGGTCGGTGCAGCGCAAATTATGGATAGGTGTCGGTCAAGATTTCCCGAAACTCTGGCCGAAAATTGGTTGGAAAAATGGCAATAATTGGACGAAATACCCCCAAGAATTTATCTGGGATTTAAGCGCTCCCGTGGGCCATTTACCCCTGTTAAATCAACTGCGCGGGGTGAGAGTGGCCGCCTCTTTATTCTCCCATCCCGTCTGGAGTGAAAAATAGATTGAGATCATTTGGACTCGGGTATTGTATCAGCTTTCTACATTTTCGGGACGATTTCTTGTAAGGCCGCTTCTAGATTAGGATAACGATAGTCAAAACCGAGCGCTTGAGTGGCTTTTGGCAGCACTTCTTGACCTTCTAAGACGATTTTTGCTCCTTCTCCCAAGAGAATTTCGAGGGCAAAATCTGGCACTGGCAACCAAGAAGGACGATTCATTACTTCCCCTAATATCTGACAGAATTCTTTCATCCGGACGGGATTGGGTGCAGTAGCGTTGAAAGTACCGTTAATTTCTGGGCGATCGAGACAATAGATAATTAAATTAATTAAATCATCCCGATGAATCCAAGAAAACCACTGACGACCGCTGCCAATCGGTCCGCCGGCAAATAGTTTGAAGGGTGGGATCATTTTCCCTAAAGCACCCCCATTGCCTAAAACAATACCCGTGCGAAGAATGACTAAACGAGTGCCGTAATCTTTAACTTTTTGGGCGGCTGTTTCCCACTTTTTACAGACATCTGCCAGAAAATCGCCTCCGGGAGGACTATTTTCGTCAAAACTAGCGGTTTCACTGGTTCCATAGTAACCGATCGCCGAGGAGTTAATTAAAACTTGCGGTTTCTGGGCGGCCAAGGCGATCGCCTCGACAATTTTCTCGGTGCCGATTTGCCGACTAGCGACGATTGCCTGTTTTACTTCACCGGTCCAGCGTTCCGAAATCGGTTCTCCCGCTAGATTAATCACCGCGTCACATCCGGAAATCTCTTTTTGCCAATCCCCCGATTCTGTGGCGATATAAGGAATAATCTCTATCTTAGGATAGATTGACTTTGGGTAAATTCTCCCGGCTTTATCGGGATTGCGAGTCAAAATTAGGATGTCATCGCCGCGATCATAGAGTTTGACCACCAATCTACTACCCACAAATCCCGTCGCCCCAGTAATCGCTATTTTCATGGTTTCTTGACTAAATTTATCCTTATTTTAGCTCGTTTTTAACTATCAGAACTCAGTATTCAGGAGTCAGGAGTCAGGAGTCAATCAGGAGATTATTTTTATTTATTCTCCCCACACCCTACACCCTACACCCCACACCCCACTTCTCACTTATCCTGATACCCCATCCCGTTGGCTGCCGCATAACGATTCATAAAGCGCATAAAACGCTCCCAGTGTTCATCGGTGATTTCAAAACCACATTCTACCCGTTGAATTTCATCCCCTTCATCTCCTCCAAAAATAAACTTAGTCGAGTTGGGAATAACTATAATCACTCCTTCCTCATCGGTGAGACGGAGATCGCCGTAGGTACGGGTGGTGAAACTTTGGAAACGTTCGATCGCTTTCAGGGTTTTAAAAGTCATCAGGACATTGCGAATCCCGGTACTTTTATTTTTGCGGAGACTAACACCGCTTAATTCTTCTGATAAACCGACAAAAAACTCGATCGTGGGAGTGGTCATAGGTATAGCTATAAAATTTTAGTTATTGATTTTCTCTTAATTACTTTTGATGGGGAAAAATTAGTTCATGATTACTAATAAAGTAACCATGAACGGAAAAACAAGCTATTCCGCTTCTCCACCTTGGATTTTGAGGAGGAGAAAACCCCAAGCTAATCCGACGAGGACGAGAACGATCGCCACGATCGCCCCATTAAATAACATACTTTCTGCGGTCATGGTGATTGCTCCTGAGCCTACAATAATCGATCAACAGATCAATGGTATTTTAACCTACGAAGGCGATCGACTGCTGCCGGACTAGGGCAAAATTGAGGGGGAAAATCGGCCAATAACTTTGAGAATTTTCCTAGTATATACGTTCTAGCAATCCTGCCCCTCTCCTCAAGGAAGGATGCTCACCCCCATGCTAGATATTTTTAATACTATTTTTATATTTGCTGTCGCCACTTTATGATAATGTCTTATCTGCTTAATTTTCCACTTATACTAGAAAAATTAAGTATTGATAACTATTGGTGATGACTGGTAAAAAATCATTTATGCTCAAGATCAAGTTAATACTATTTTTAGGTTTGTTGCTGCTGAGTTGTCAATCGACTAATCTCAATGGTAATAATAGTTCGAAGGCTCAGATTACGACTGAGAATCAAGGGCAAATATTACCGCTCACGGCCAAAGCAGATATTAATGGTGAGATGATTGAGTTAGAAGTGGCTCAAACCCCAGAACAACAGGCCAAGGGTTTAATGTATCGCTTGTCTTTGGAGAAAAATCGCGGTATGCTATTTCCCTTTGCACAACCTCTGGTGGCCCGGTTTTGGATGAAAAATGTCTCGATTCCTCTAGACATGATTTTTCTAAAAGATGGTATAGTAAAAGCAGTTTTGCTCAATGTCCCTCCTTGTGCTGTCGATCCTTGTCCTGTCTATGGGCCAAACACCATGGTTAATCAAGTGATCGAACTAGCCGGGGGCCGAGCGAAAGAATTAGGAGTGAAAGAAGGAGATAAAATTAAGATTGAGTCTATCTCAAGACCTTGATTTTTGAAAATGGTGTTAACTTTCTTATAGAAGGTGTCCCTTGTCTGGAAGTATAAGTATGGCTGTTATAAGGTATTACGCATTTATACTGTTTAAGATATAACCATATCGATTAAGATTTTTATAGTCTATCAAGCATAGATTGAATAATCTTCACCCTTGCTATAGATTAAACAGAGACAAAATTCTGCTCGAGCTAACGGGACTATCTTAAGAGAGCCAGCGATTTTTAGAAAAGCTGATTACAATTTAAGCAGCTCTATCGAAATCATCGAGATAGCTTAGATACAGAAACAACGGTCGCGAGACTAACTGTCCTTGAAACCGATCAGGTGGTGTTTTATTGAAATTACGAGATATACTATTGAGGAAAAAGTACCCCCATGTCCACGATTGCCTATTCCCAATTCCGACAATTTCTACAAGAGGAATTGTCCCTTCCCCAAGAATCGATCGCTATGGCCGAGCGCTCGATCCAATCTGATAAAATTCATTTACCGATGATTCTCTGGCAGTACGGTTTAGTGACCTTGGAACAATTAGACAAAATTTATGATTTTCTCGAAAAGGTAGTCTAATCTTACAATTGCTCACTATTGACAAGGAGAATAATTGCCATGGCTGCTCATAGTTTCTGGCACAGTTTGAAAATTCCGATCCCAAAAACTACCAATCATCACTTGAGAAGTGGGTTATTTAAACCCACTTTTTTAATAACTATACAATTGAGAATTATCGATTAACTGCTCAGTCCATGAAACCCCATGACCAATTTGCCAAAAATTACCTTGAACAATTACTTTCTCCCCTGGGAATCGTCGAAATCAGCAAAGAAGTCAGCGACGAAACTCGACAGATAGATTTATTTTTTTCTCCCAATGCCGAACCCAACCCCAATTATCTGGGATTATTAGGCAGAATTGTCCTTAATACTGTCTTAATTGAACCCTATCGCAATCCTCCCAACCGGAGCGAGATTCGCAATTGTTTAGCGAAACTTTTGACAATTTTGTCCGAACTGCAAAGACAAGCTAAACGGGAAAATCAGAGCTACAATGAAGACAATGCCCCTCGTTTGTGGATTTTATCCCCTTCGGCTGGTATCACTGTTTTAGAGGGATTTGGGGCAAAATTAGACCCAGATTGGCCAGAAGGAGTCTATTTTCTTCCCTCGCTTTATCGCACGGCAATTATCGCTATTAATCAATTGCCTGTGACGGCTGAGACTCTCTGGTTAAGATTATTAGGACGGGGAAAAACTCAAGACCAAGCGGTGCGAGAATTGTTAGAATTACCTCAAGGTAATGCTTTCCGGGAAAATGTGCTGGAATTATTAATTAGTTGGCGGGTTAGTATGGAAATAAATAACATCCTAGAAACTGAAGATAGAGAG
>NZ_JADBUE010000252.1:0-5661 GCF_020245805.1 Microcystis sp. M179S2
AATCGCTGTAACTATGATAACATCGTTGTTAAATAAAAATCTTTCTCAATTAATTCTTAAGAATTTATAAATATTGCGGAATGTTAATTTAAATATTCTCAAGTTTTTGCAGTCAATAAATAATTTTTGCTTATCTTTGTCAGAAAATAGAACTCCTGCAAAAATCCAACATCTACCATTGGGTTAGGAGTCTCCGAGTCAGGAGTCAGGAGTCAGGAGATTATTTTTATTTATTCTTCCCACACCCCACACCCCACACCCCACTTATGAGAGATGATCAAAAGATGAAAGAATCGTGGCGAGAACGTCTGAATATCTCTCGAATAGCGATTAATGCCCCGAGGTTAACCATTGCTTTCTGGTTAGCGGTGGCCATGGCAGGAATTTTGGCTTTTAGTTCCCTAAAATACGCTCTTTTCCCCGATATCAGCTTTCCAGTCGTAATAATTAACGCCCAAGCGGATTTAGCTACTGCTATCACCACGGAACAGCAATTAACTAAACCCCTAGAAAATCCCCTTTTCTCTCTCCCCGGTTGTCGGGATGTGTCCTCGACTACTGCCCCCGGACAGTCAGTAATCAGCGTTTTCTTTAAAATTGGCACAAATTTAGACAAAGCCACCGCAGCAGTTAAACAGGCTATCTCGCAAATCCCTTTACCCTCTCAAGCTACTACAGAAGTTATCCCCGTTGATTTAAATGAGTCGGCAATAGTCACATATACGCTGGTGAGTGAGCAGAAAACCCTAGAAGAATTAAGCCAAATCGCCCAAGATAATTTAATTCCGCCCTTAAAAGCTCTTCCTGGTACGGCTAAAGTTAATTTACTCGGTCAGGGTACAGTTAGGGAAGATAATCCCCATAAAAGCTTAACCCGACCATTGCCCACGCTGGTGCGCTTTAATGGTCAAGAGGCGATCGCTGTGCAGGTAATCAAACAAGGTGCTGCCAATAGTCTCGATCTGGCCGCGGTCGCAGAAAAACTGGTTAAAGACATAGCACAAAAACTGCCCGATGTCAAGATAATTTTAGCTGAAACTCAAGCGGAATATATTCGCGCTGCCCTACAAGGCACGATCGATGATTTACTCTTGGCAGTTTTGCTGTCGGTGCTGGTGATCTGGATATTTTTAGGCAGTTTCGCCGCTACAATCATTTCTGCTCTGGTTATCCCCCTATCTCTTTTGGGGACTTTCATTATCATGGCCATCTATGGGTTTAATCTGGAAACCCTGACGCTACTGGCTCTCGCTTTGGTAATCGGCATTGTCGTGGATGATGCGATCGTTGATGTGGAGAATATTTCCCGTTTAATCGACGCGGGGGAAACCCCGAAAAATGCGGCACTCAAGGGGACAAGGGAGATCGGATTAGCTGTCACTGCTTCCACTTTAACCATTGTTGCCGTGTTTATACCCGTGGCTTTTATGGGGGGTGCGGTGGGGCAGTTTTTCCAACCCTTCGGTTTAACTGTCTCGGCTGCGGTGATTTTTTCTCTGTTGATCGCCAGAACTTTATCGCCAGTTTTGGCAGTATATTGGCTGAAACCGCAGTCACGGGCAAAAATGACGAAACAAAAGCGACCGATTGAAAACGCCTATCGACGGCTCTTAAACTGGTCATTGCGTCATCGTTTGCTGGTCATTGCTATTGCCCTAATTACCTTTTTTGCGGGTATTGCCTTGATTCCTTTTATTTCTAGGGGATTTATTCCCCGACTCGATCGCGGCGAGTTTAATCTGGTTTATACTTCTCCTTTGCCGAAAATAACGCAAATTAGTCCTAATAAACCGACGGCTAAGAGTTCTAGCGATAGTTTCGCTTGGATTTCTCAGTTAGCGAGTTCTCCCGAAAGTTTTCTTTTGCGTCGCACTATCCGCGATGGCAGCAAATTAGAAGCGCCGATTTTGCAGGATGGGGAAGTGGAATCGACTTTTATGATCGCCGGTTTACGGGGTGAGCCGAATCGTGGCAAAATTCACGTTAAACTGAAGAGCGATCGTAAATCTCACACCAGTGCGGTGCAGCAACGGATTCGGCAAATTTTACCGACAATTAGAGGGGTGAATGTCAGTATCGAGGACATTCCTTTTGTGCAGACGGAAGCGGAAAAGCCGATCCAAATTGCGATTAAAAGCGATAATTTCAAGCTATTGCGCGATAGTGCCGAGAAATTGCTGGTTGAGGCTGCTAAAATCGCCGGTTTAAAGGATATTTCCCTATCATCTAGATTAAATGATCGGGGGGATTTTTTGGCGATCGAGCGTTTAAATGGTCAACAGGCGATTTTTCTCAGTGCTAATCTTAGTCCCGATTTAGGATTAGAAGATGCGGCGATTAAAATTGAAGGGATTCCTTTACCGGAAGGGATAACTTTACAGCGTTGGGGTACTTCTTCTCAAAGTAGCGATGTTTTGGGCAGTTTTGGTCGCACTTTAATCCTAGCGACAATTTTAATGTTAGGAGTTTTATGGTTATTATTCAGAAGACTGCTAGAAACTATCGTCATCGCTTTATGTTTACCTTTAGCGATTGTGGGGGCAATGTTGGGGTTATTGGTAACGGGTAGTGAGTTTAGTATGATTTCTCTGATCGGGTTTATCTTCCTCTTGGGATTACTCGATAAAAACGCTGTGTTATTACTGGATTATACTAACCAATTGCGTCAACAGGGTTGGAGTCGGGAGGAAGCGGTTTTAGAAACGGGAATGATTAGGTTAAGACCGATTTTAATGACCACCTGTTCGACAATTTTAGGTATGATTCCGATCGCTCTGGGATTGGGTACTGGTGCGGAATTGCGGCAACCCATGGCGATGGTAATTGTGGGAGGTTTAGTCACTTCTTCCCTGTTGAGTTTAATTGTTGTGCCTGTGTTATATCTAAGTTTAGAGGATGTTTGGAACCAGATTAAAGCCAGTCAAAAGTAGCTAGTTTTATTGTTTTGGCTTCTGATTGCTATAGAGTCGTTTGAATTCTTTTTGTTGTTGATTATGATCGACAATTGGCTCGGGATAACCACAACGATGTCTTTCTAAACGGGGGATTTTCCCGGTTACTAAATATTCCGTATCTACGGAAGCTAATTCCGGCAACCATTGACGAATATATTCCCCTTCCGGATCGAATTTTTGTGTCTGACTAGCGGGATTAAAAATTCTTAAAGGTTTCGGATCCATGCCACTAGAGGCACTCCACTGCCAACCACCATTATTAGCGGCTAAATCGCCATCAAAAAGTTTCTGCATGAAGTATTTTTCGCCTTTTTGCCAGTTAATAATTAAATCTTTGGTTAAAAAACTCGCCACGATCATGCGACAACGATTGTGCATCCATCCCGTTTCATTTAATTGTCGCATGGCCGCGTCAACGATCGGATAGCCGGTTTTTCCCTGGCACCAAGCTTGAAAATGTTCTTCGTTATCCTGCCAAGGAAAATGACGAAATTCTTTTCTATAAGCACCGACCGCCAATTCTGGGAAAAAATAGAGACAATGCTGGTAAAATTCCCGCCAAGCTAACTCTTGCTGCCAAGTGATAATACTATTTTTTGCTTCCTGGGCGCGGCAATTTTCTAATAACTCTAGGGTTGCCGTCCAAATTGTGCGGATGCCAATCGCCCCAAATTTTAAAGCGGCACTCAAGCGCGAGGTGCCATCGAAAGCGGGGAAGTTACGATCTTCTTGATAATTGTTAATAACCCCTTGACAAAATTCTTCTAATCTGCTATGGGCGGCCTTTTCTCCGGGAGCGAGGGGTAAGGGATTTTGCCAGGTAAAACCTAAATTTTCTAGGGTTGGTAAGTTAATAGTTTCTGTGAGTTTCTCCCCCTCATTTTCGTCTAATCCTTGCAGGTTTTCTAGGGTTTTGGGGCTGGCTTTGGCTAATTGGCTCCAATTTTTCCAAAAAGGAGTATATACGGTGTAGGGACTTTTTGAGAGGGTGAGGACTTGCCCTGGAGCGTGGAGAAGTTGATCCCAGAAGGTTTCTACTTCAATTCCTTTTGTTTGTAAAGCGGCGATTACCTGTTGATCCCGTTGACGCGCGTAGGGTTCGATATCGAGGTTAAAAAAAACTGCTTTTGCCGATAAATTGCCGGCTAAGTTGACGAGTGTTTGACTGGGGTTGCCGCGAATAATCAGTAATTGACTACCTTTTTGGCGATAATTTTTTTCTAATTCCTCTAGACAACCGAGGAGATAGGCAACTCTAGCAGGGGCGATATCATCCCTCTCTAAAATAGCAGGATCGAGGCAGAAAACCCCGATAATTTTCGGACTACGCTCCCTAGCTTTACTCAGTCCAATATTATCCGAGAGACGTAAATCGCGACGATGCCAGAAAAGGATTAGATTTGACATAAAGTAAGGTGATGAGAAGATTATCAGGGGCGAGATTATTTTACATTGAGCTTGTCGAAATGTGGGGTACAGTTAAGAACAAATTCAGGTCAAAAATACTCTTTCTGTAATTATACGACAGTAGATCAAGAATAATTGTCTAATTTTAAAATCTAGCGGTGATTGGCAGTTAGTTTATTGACAAAATCTCGATGTTCTGCTGTTTCTAAACCCCGCTGCAAAATCACTAAAACTTTTCCTAAGTCGCCCATTAATAAAGCATTTTTATCTAGCCATAAACCGGGGAAGATTTGGGAGCGCATTATGCCCTCACTATCGGGTTCTAGTTTAATATATTCTCCTGCCTGTAGCCGAAACCAATCAATTTCTTGTTCATAAAACCGCCAGACTAGATATTCTTGGACTTGATTGCGACGGTAAACATTTAATTTTTGATGAACATCGTAGGAAGCACTAGAAGCGGCAATTTCGACAATTAATTCCGGCGCGCCTTCTACATAGTCATCTTGACTAATTGTCGATTGTCCTCCCTTGTCAATTCTTAATAGGGCATCTGGTTGGGGTTCGTTATCAATATCTAATCTCACGGTGGCATTATCCCCTAATTGCAGATAGGGGGTAAAAGCTTTATAAAAACCCAACCATAACATAATATGCGCGTGGGGTTCACCATGTTGGGTAATTCTCAAGGGAGATGCCATATAAACAATTCCTTCAATTAATTCCGCTTTTTTGAGATGGGGCATCCCTTGATAACGTCGTTCAAATTCCCATCGAGTTAATTTATCGCCGTTTTCTAGGGGAGGAATTGTTAAAGAAGCAGCTATTACTGGGGTAGTTGTCATAAGTTTTCTCTTTTCACCCTTCTTCTAGTTAATCTTTGCCCGCTATCGGATCAGCAATTTCTCCTGATCTTCCATTATTATAACAACCATCGGTAGGGTGTGTTAAAGTAGCTCAACACACCCACAAAAATCAGTTAGAAGTCAATAAATAATCCATTAATTTGAGCAAAGTTTTTTCTCCCATATTATAGAACACTTGAGAGAAAATAATTATCTAATTTTTAAACTTGAGAGCGATCGCTAGTTAATTTATTAACAAAATTTTGATGTTCTGGTGTCTCTAACCCTCGCTGTAAAATCACTAAAACTTTTCCTAAGTCGCCCATTAATAAAGCGTTTTTATCTAGCCATAAACCGGGGAAGATTTGGGAGCGCATTATGCCCTCACTATCGGGTTCTAGTTTAATATATTCTCCTGCCTGTAGCCGAAACCAATCAATTTCTTGTTCATAAAA
>NZ_JADBUE010000253.1:0-39697 GCF_020245805.1 Microcystis sp. M179S2
GAAATGGGGCGAAAGTCTGTGGACTCTGTGTAAGACAGTACATGGTTTTTTAACTGTGGTATGCGACGGTGGTGGAAGCAGAAACTTAAATCGTGAGGTTTAGGAATCGCCGCACTTTTAGGGCGGCGAGGATGTCAACAATGTTCCCTTCTTTAATGCCAAGGTGTTCTCTGAAAGCAGATTTAATTAACTCCTCTCGACGACTAGCTAAAAGCCTGTTCCACTGTCCAACTTTCATTCCAGAGAACTGTGTTCGATAAACACGCTTTTTAAAATCCTCAATTCCTGGATGTAAAATCCTGTCCATTTTGGCAAAATTATTGTCTAATCTATATTTGAAGCGAGTGATCAGTTCCCGCAAGAGCATTTGATACTCTGGTGTCGGCTTATAAAGCCTGCCATCATTTCCCCAAGAATTAACTATTTCTTCAGCTTGAAATAGTTCTTCGTCCGTTCCTTGAAATTTGTATCTATTCGTATTTGTTTGTTGCAAATTTGCTCTCCTTTGGCTTGTATCTTCGGGTTCTAGAACAAGGTAATCAGGAGGATTATGATAATGATCATCTCTCGCTTTAGCCACTGAAAAGCCAGAGACAACGCATACATCTAGAATCTTGGGTTTGCCATAAATTACCGCTTCGGGCAGCCAAGCTATTAGAGAAACGTAGGTTTGATCAAACTGAAAATGATTTTGACTATCTTTGAAACGGGCTGTTATTTCAGTAGCTAATGGGAACCATGCTTTTATTTCTAATCCTGGGTAGGCTGGATGCTACCTTAGTAAACAGCTTGACACCCCTAGTGTAGCGGACGGTATGGAGTCTTTGGTACAATGGCGAAGGTTACTCGCTGCTGCTGATCTGGAACGATAGAAAGTTTGGGCAGAAGTCAACACACTGCCTCAAACTCTGCTATGCTGACTACGTTGAAGATTATCGAGGTTGGCAAGAAACTATGAGGCGCAGTCAACGGGAACTAGAAGAACTTTTGAGCGATTCTCCTAGTTTAAAACCCTACTGGGAGCAAGTATTTTTAGATTGCTATGCCACGGCTTTAAAAAGCTGGCGAGATAACCCCGATTATCAATCCTTTAACTTTACCGATGATTGTCCTTTTCCCCCAGAAATTAGTCAGATTTTACAGAAAAAAGTTTGGCAATAAAATTATCTTTAAAAGTTTGTCAGTGGGGTTAGGACATAAGAATCAGTCGTCAGGAGATTATTTTTATTTATTCTTCCCACTTCATAATTCATAATTTATAATTCCTAATTCCTAATTCCTAATTCCTAATTCCTAATTCCCACTCCCTAACCCCTCATCCCTTCTACTGATAACCAATGCTCCCTACCGTTGAGACTTTAATTATTGCCGTCGAAAAAGCCGACTCAGCTAATGAGTTACTAACCGCCGTGGAAAATTTAGCCGCCGCCAAAAGTGAGGCGGCAATACCCACCCTTACCGATGTCCTGAGATATAATAACCCCGGTGCCTCCGTGGCAGCCGTGGACGGTTTAATCGCCATCGGCAAAGCGGCGGTTCCCTATTTACTAGCCAACCTAGACGGTTATAATTATGGGGCGAGAGCTTGGGCAACCCGCGCCCTAGCGGGAATTGGCGATGTGCGAGGATTGGACTTATTGCTTGATGCGGCGGTGAGTGATTTTTCCTTTAGCGTGCGGCGAGGGGCGGCTAGAGGCTTAGGAAATATAATTTGGTCTGATTTGGAGGAAAGTCGGGTTTCTGAGGCTCAGAATGCGGTTTTTGCAGCACTGGAGAAACTTTTGCAAGGGGATCCAGAGTGGGTGGTTAGATATGCGGCGATCGTCGGATTGCAGGGATTAGGAACTGCGGCGGCGGCATTTCGCGGGGCGATTCGGGAACTTTTAGGACAGATTCGGGAGACAGAAGCGGAAATAGTGGTAAGATTGCGCGCCGATCAAGCTCTGGAACACTTACAATAACCCTAAGTCACAAAGTAGAAAAACTTATTTCTCTACAGGGAGAAACAATTACACTAACATTCTATGAAATATTGGCAGGAAATTTTAGCGATCGCTCAACGAATTTTAGTGGAATTAATCCGGCGCGGGCGTAGCTTAATCCTCTGGGGCATTTTCCCGATCCTTGTCCTGCTCTTAAATGGCTATATTATGGCAGAAAAAGGCAAAATTGAGCTTGCTGAGGCAATGGCTCTGGCTACTCCTCCCACCCTCGTCGGGGCGGCACTTTTCTTTAGTTGTTTGGGGGGAACCGTGGCAACGGTAGTAGCAGAAAGGGAACAACAAACGATTAAACGGTTATTTTTATCGCCTTTAAGCGGTGTTTCCTATTTTATCGGCATTTTTCTCGCCCATTGTGCGATTGCCGCCTGTCAGACAGTTTTAGTTTATTCTATTGCTAAACAGTATGGAGCCACTTTTAAAGGCTCAATTCCTCTAGAATTATTAATTATTTTCCTTAGTATTACCGCCTATGTGGGTTTAGGATTTATCCTCGGTACTCAACTGGCGAAAAGAACCGAAGATGTTAATGCTTTGGTGGGAACTTTTGGGGTTCCTTTATTAATTTTAGGCGGCGTTTTTCTCCCCACTGCTTTATTCCCCGACAATATTCTATCTCTGGCTAAATATAACCCGATCTACCACATGAATGAAGCTTTAATTGCTGTTTGGGCAAAGGGCGAAAATCTGCAAGATATTAGCTCTCATTTTCGCTTTCTCTGTCTCTTTGCTTTAGCTATGGTAGCAGGTGGTTGGCTTACCTATCGACAAATGTTAAACCTTGAACGCCGACTGTAAATCAGTGATCAGTGATCGGTTATCAGTTAGGTAGGGTGGGTTAGGCGGAGACAAATTATCAGACTTAATCATTAATTTATCTATTCGCCGTAACCCACCATCAGTTATTCAGCTTCTTAGTTTTTCAGTGTAATTAGCCAATTTCCCTGTTATTCGTACTATTACCTAGCTGACGGCTGATGGCCTAAAAAAGCCTGACTATCCTTATTACTTTATTAAAAATGCTGACTATTAATAATGTCAAAAAAAATTACGGAAGACGCTTAGTATTAGATCAATTAAACTTTCATATTGAAGCGGGGGAAATTTACGGTTTACTCGGTCCCAATGGTGCGGGAAAAACCACCACTATTAACTTAATTTGTAATTTATTAAAACCCTCATCGGGAGAAATTACCTTTAATTATTTGCCAATTTCGAGAGTTACTAAAGAATTAATTGGGGTTGCCCCGCAGGAAAATTTGTTGTACAAATCCCTTACTTGTGAGGAAAATCTCAACTTTTTTGCTCAGATTTATGGACTCGATCGCCCCCAGCGTCGTCATCGGATCAAAACCAGTTTATCCGCAGTAAATTTGCTTGATCGCGCCCGTAGTCCGGTGGAAACTTTAAGCGGTGGAATGCAGCGCCGAATGAATATTGCCGTGGCTATTGTTCATCAGCCAAAATTATTAATTCTTGATGAACCAACTACCGGTTTAGACATCGAATCTCGCTATGAAATTTGGGATTTAATCGGAGAATTACGGCGACAGGGAATGACAATTTTATTAACTACCCATCTCCTCGATGAAGCACAGCGTCTCTGTCAACGTATAGGAATTTTAAAACAAGGTCGTATTATTGCCGAAGGTAATTTAAATCAGCTGCGTCAGCATATTCCTGCGAAAGAAATTATTATCATGGATACCCAGGATCAAGAAGCTGCAATAAATCGAGGTAAACAATTAGGATTTACTCCCAAATTTTACGGCAAAGATTTAGCTTTTTGGTTAGATGAACACCTAGAATTAAGCGAGATTATTCGGGCATTCGACGGCATTAATATTGATTCTATCGCCCGTCAGACCGTACAGTTAGAACATATTTATATGGAAATTATGAATCAATTTTGAACCAGTTTTTGAGAATTAAGGTTGATGATCGGCATTTTTTCGGTAATTTACCTCAATTGAGTTAAATCGCCGTTTTTAACCGTCATATTCTTGGAAAACTGAGGCGAGTGGGCTGTTCGACCATGACTTAATCAACAGAAATTCAAGTTAAAAATCTAGACCATCTAGGATTAGTAGCTGGAATTATAGATGAAATAGGAATCGTTGAAATTATTAACGAACAAGTATCAATGGGTTCCAGGAGAAATTGTCACAGCTGGGCAAGTCGTGAAAGCGATTATCCTGAACGGATTGGGATTTGTCTCCCGATCCTTGCATTTAGGGTCTGCTGAAAAAGTTTTTCGGTGGGGGTAGGGTGTAGGGTGTGGGGGATAGGGTGTAGGGTTTTACCGATTTTCAGGGGGTCAATTACCTAATTTTCAGGGAAAAAGTGCCTAAAGTTGGCTCTTCTGGTTTCTGTGTGGAAACGAGGTCTATAATGATAGTTTCTTCAGAAAAATAGTCCCAAAAGTCTTTCTCAGTAAACATTTCACGATTCCATAAGCAAAAATTATCACAGAAAGTCGAGAAGAGCCTAAATTTCCCCCCCGATCCCTCCAATGGCTGGCACTTTTTGATTTCAAAAAAGCCTAAAAATATTATCCAACAAGGTTTTTAGATTTATTCAGCCAACCCTATCTAGACATCATCTATATCTAGTTTAAAATGGGAAAGTCCTCAGCAAGATGGAGAATTTTGGGTAGAATTTGTAGATTATTTGTTTCTTACTGAGGACTAGATTAAGCAAAAATTCCCTCAACTGATTTTCAGTCAATAAAATTAACTACTTATTTTTTTTGATTTTGTCTAATTCCGCCAATAATACCGCTGCTTCCTATAAGAATAAGGGCAACGGTTAATGAAGGTTCAGGGGTACTGACAATGCGGATTTCTATCGGAAAAGAAAAATTAAAGATTTCAAATCCTTGATTTATGGATACACTAAAATCCTCCGGATCAAGAATATCTTCAGAAACTTGTTGAATTTTGCCTCCACCGGCCGCTACATCTTGTAAAAAAGCATCAGCTATTCCAGAAGTTATTTCATCTAAACCAGCGAATTTAGAAGGGACAGTAGGATTAGTAAAAAAGACATTAGGATTTCCAAAAATACTACCAGGATTATCATCAGCAGCAGCAACAAAAATATCGGAATATCCTAAATTAATGATTTTTGTGTTTTGATAGAGCAAATAATACTCCACTGCCTCTGGATTAGAAGCATAAATAAATTCTTCAACGCGAGAACCCTGACGACCAAACCAATCTTGTCCTAAAATATCTCCCCCTAAATTAAGAGCTTGAGTTACTGAAAAACCTTCTTTCTGCCCAAAACCATAACCAATATTACCTAAAGGGATATTATTGTTATTTAAGTAATTCATTAAGTTGGGAAAACTGGTTAGACTTTTAAGGGTTGCTGAACGGGTTGCACCTGTGGGATCTGGACTATGTTCTCGGCCTGTTGCATAATAGCGACTGTTCAGGTCACCACGAAAACCAATATGTCCAGCATCTGGGGCATTTCGATCTAAATTAGAGTAACCGACATATCCTTCATTTTGATTTTGATCTCCGAAAAAGAACAGTGTTCCATTGACGGAAAGAGGACGAGTTTCCAAAAATTCTAATCGATCATAATCAAATATTTGAGCTTGTACAGTTGTGGGTATCATCAAAACTGTTGTAGTCGCAGTAGCCAAACTTAACCATTTCATTAGAGAATTACTCATGAGCTTTAAACAATCCTATCTATAACTTGAGTAGAGGTTGGGGAACAAAAAAGGGGATTAGTGAATAGACATCTCCAATAATTCTTAGAACAGAGGCTCAAACCCTCACAGCGAGCCTATAGGAATATTTTCTGGAGATGTCTAATGTTTCTTTCTAAGAATACAAGCCGTTCCAACAGCCATTAAAAGTCCAAGTAAACTACTAGGTTCAGGTACAGAAGTAGTTTTTAAGGGAACAAAACCTCGATCTCCTCTGGCTTCTCCGAATTTTAAACCGGGGATTACACTGGCCACTTGATCAGCCGTTTCTTGAGTCAAAGCTGCATTAACAAGGAAATCACTAAATTTTTGGGTGAAAATTAATTCAATGGGTTCAAGAAACCAAGTTCCCGCTTCAACATCAACCGTTGGCGCACTAAACGTATTAACACTCAAGATTGGCACATTGGTTGTCACAGTATCGATGGCAAAAAATGAGAAATAATCCGTAAAAAATACCGATAATTCCCCTAATTCTAAGGGTGAGATCAAACTATATCTCGTGGGATCAACTGCAAAGGAAAAACCCCCACTAAATTCAATTGTTCCTGATGTTGGCAAAAAGGTATCGGTTTCTTGATCAAAAAGAAACTCAAAGGTAGTTCCGCGATTACCTAAAATAGTAGAGGGTGGAACAACTGGCCAAGCAAACTCATAGCCAGTAGCAGGGGGTACTAATTCGTCTATGTTTGATAAGGTTAAACCAATTGCTTCTAAAGATATCAAAGTAGTAGCATCAAGTCGAATACTTTCTTTCCCAGAGACAAAGCGATAGGGCAGAAATTCGGCTTTTGCAGGAGATGAAGATACAGTAAGGGTTGTTATCCCAGCTATTAATGAACTCAGTAGGGAGAAAACACTAACTTTGAGTTTTTGATGCTTTAATAACCTTTGTTGTTGGTTAACGCTAAAAAGTACACTTGTTGTTACTTGATTCATGTTTTAACTCCAAGATAATTCCTGCGGATTTTTGTAACTTAATTGACTCAATCAGGGTGAGAGCATCTCAAACGCTATTGACAATTGGCTAATTTTGTGATCCGCTTGCTGTGTGGGCATTTCAAGTGATACCAGTCAATCTGAATAGTGACGAAATCGACCCATTTGGTCGATTTTTGCTTAACAATTGAGATGGCCAATTCTCCTCAAATATACCTGAATCGTCTTCTGGGTAAGCAACTTACATAAAGTTCATTTTGTCAAGGATTGTTAAGATGCGCTTACCCTGATTGATTCAATTACCTAAGAGAACAATACAAGGGAGAACCATAAAGTTCCAGATTTTTTCCGAAAAATTTTGGTTTTATAGCCTTAGGTATTAAGCTTAGAACATTTCACCCTTCTCCAGTAAAAGAGGGGAAGAGGTGAGGGGACTTTCTTAATGGGACTTTGACATTTTTACAGGCTAAAAAAGGAAAACTATTGATAAATAAGGCTTTCACCCCTTTTTGCGATTATTTTTTTGTCAAAGTCCCATTTAGTAGCACAGAGGATAAAGTGCAGGGTTTTTGATATGTTACATTATCTGAAGTTTGCACTTTTTCCCTTTTGCAAAACATTACCCTTTTTTCAAATGTTCAACTAATTCAACCGCACAACCGATGCCACTTTCATGAAAGCCATAGGAATCAATGCCTCGTTTTTTGATGTGAAAATAAGTCCCTGAGAAGTAAATAGGGCCGGTTTCATTGAGTTGATAAATTTGTTTTTGGGCCTCTAGAGTATTCATGTCATAAGCTGGATGTCGATACTTAAGAATGCGGATAATTTTGTCTTCATCAATGGCGATAGGTGGGGTATCTAAGGAAACAAAATAATCTTTCTTGGCGGTAAAATTATGGACTTTGTTAGCATAATAAGTCACATAAGTATAAAGCTTTCCTTCTTTAGTTACTTGCCCATAATTCCAGGATTGCCATTTACTGCGATCGGGGTTCATAATAACGGGATCAGTGTGAACAGTGACGGCGGTTTCATTGTATTTAAAACAGCCTAATATTTGTTTTTCTAACGGGGTTGGTTCAGCCAGCATTTCTAAGGCTTGATCGGCATGAGTAGCGATGACAACTTTATCATAAACCTCTTCATCAGTGGTGGTTTTAACGGTTACTTTTCCGTCTTCCCTTTTTTGAATAAAAACCACTTCTTGTTCAGTGCGAATGGGTTTCTTTAAAGCATCTTTGACCCTTTCAACATAACGACTGCTTCCCCCTTTAACGGTTTGCCATTCGACCGTTTTTCCCCCCAACCCTCCTTGGTCATGAGTCATAAAAAAGCTGATAAAAGTTGAAGCGGGAAACTCCATTAATAAATCAGTAGGAATTGACCAAACGGCTGACCCCATTAGCATGACAAAGTTATCTCGAAAGGCTTGGCTATAGTTATTTTTATCTAGATATTCTTGCATAGAAATTCTCGTTTTTCCTTCCCAAAAATCAGCCCGTGCTTCTGAAAAAAAACGTTTAGCTTCTTGATAACAAGCGACTAATTCAGAGGATTGCTGACGAGCAAATTCTTCCATCGGCAGTTCTAAATCTAGGGAATTAAACTGCATTCCAGTATCCAAATTATAAAAATTAAATCCGCCTAAATGATCTTGAGTCTCTGCTCCTAAATCAGCAAAAAATTTCATCAAGTTGGGATAATTAGGTTTATTACAAACCACAAAAGCCGTATCAAAAGAAATGCGTTGACCATCTTCATCCAAATCTAAGGTGTGAGCATGACCGCCGACACGACTACTTTTTTCATAGACATCAACCTCATATTGATCTTGAAGATAATAGGCGATGGGAGAGCCAGAAATACCCGAACCAATGATTGCTAATTTTTCCATGATTTTGTCCTTGAATAAATTGTGAAGGTGGTTAATTAGTGTAGTTAAAATTCAAGAAACTTTCCTAACTATTCTCCGAAGAATGTTGATAGTCAGGATGGGACTTTTGGGACTGACTTAAACTCAGCAAAAATAAGACAAAAATGACTAACATTAATGAGAAGATATACCGAGTTCCCATCATGGTCATGACAATAGCTGATAGAATGGGACCGGCGGTACAACCTGCACTATAAATTAAGGTAAAGACAGCACTCCCGGAGGATAATTCATTAAGGGTAACGGTAGAACCAATCAGGGCTAACGATAAGGGAAAAATGGGACTCATTCCTACCCCAGAGACAAAAGCTAAAAAGGGGGTAATCATGGGATTTTCGATTAAAGATAAGCCAAAAACTGAAACAATTACAATAATTACACTACCGACTAAAACCTTAACTTTCCCCATCTTATCGGCTAAATGAGTAATAGGAACGGTTGAAATTAATCCGCCTAAAATAAACAAGCCAAAGATTAAACCCATGCGCTCAATACCATAGTTTTGTTCGAGTAAAAAAAGTGGATAAAGAGAAACTAAGGTGGCAACACTGAAGCCATAAGCAAAAGCTCCTTGTAGGGGAAGTTTGAGCTTTTGAATAATGCTAAAGTTGGGCTTTTGAAACTTAACCGTTTTCTCTGGTAATCCAAAAAAGACAACAACAATTCCACTTAAAATCAAGCCACTTCCTAATAAAAAAGTTATCTTAGGAGAAAGATTATAGGCGACTGCTCCCATAATCGGACCGATACCAAAACCTAAGCTAAAAGCTAAAGCATCTAAACCATTAACCATGGCTCGATTTTGATCATTACAAAAATAGTTAATAGCGGTTTGTCCAGAAATCAGATATAAACAACAGGCCAAACCCATAACGCCACGAATGATAAACCAAAGAGATAATTGAGTAGTAAAGGCAAATAGAGGTGCAGTTATTCCCATTAAAAGGAATCCTAACATCATGGTTTTTCTTAATCCAATTTGGCGAAGAATGCTAGCCACAATCGGTGTTCCTGCGGCAATGACAAAAAAGTAAAGAGTAGAATTTGCTCCAATAACAATATTGTCGTAACCCTTTTCTTTCATAAGGGTAGAAACAAAGGGATTAAATAACCCTAGGGAAATTCCCGATAAAAAGGCCACTAAATAAAGGGCGGGAAGTCCAACAGAAAAGGGAGAATTGGCATTTTTAGTCATCATGGGAAAATTCCAGCACAAGGTTTATAAGCGGGTTTTTAAAGAGGTGTGGGACGATAAAAATGATAGGGAGACGGAAGATTAACCCCCTGTAACTTCAGACTTTGCAGACGATAGAGATAAGCTGCACCGCGCATAATATGAGTTGCTACATCCACCACTTGACGATTTTCGGAAAATTCTAAATAAGTTCCTCGAACCCAATCGTTAAATGAACCCATCGCCGGACCACACCAAATTTGATAATCCATTGTTCGTTGTGGCTGTCCACTGGTTGCCCAACGAGAAGAAAGCCCTAAATACCAGCGAAAAATTAAAGCCATTTTCCGTTTAGGATTATTATTCGCTCGTTCAATTTGTTCGGGATCTCGCTCTTGAAAATAAGCAAGGGTTTCTTGCCAAACTGCCTCTAATGGTTTTTGGAAAATTTGCTTTTCTATGGTTTGACGAACCTCGGTCGGAATGGCATCAATTCCCTCATAAGTTTGATACAAATCATATAATTTTTGCGCGCGCATGGGGAATAAACTTCCCCGTTTTAAGAGTTGAACTTTCACCCCCATTTCAAACATATCAGCACAAGGGGCCATTACCACATCGGCCATTGCTGCTTGGGCTAATAATTGTTTGGTATGTTCAGATGTTCCCGCTTCAATACAAGCATGATTCACCGAACCCGTCACAATGTAACTCGCTCCCATCATAAAGGCTGCTAAAGCTGATTCTGGGGTACTAATGCCACCGGCCGCCCCCACTCTAATAGAACGCTCATACTGATATTGTTGTTGAATCTCATTGCGTAAGGCAATAATAGAAGGGAGAAGGCAAACCAAAGAACGATTATCTGTGTGACCACCAGAGTCAGCTTCAACGGTTATATCATCGGCTAAAGGAACTTTTTCAGCTAAAGTTGCTTGTAAGGCTGTAATTTGTCCCTGTTCAACTAAAGCTTTCAGCAGTTTAGGGGGAGCAGGTTTTAAGAATTTCTGAGCAACTTCGGTCCGAGAAATTTTGGCAATGATCTTATTTTGGGTTTCAATATCGCCTTGAGAATTTAGATGTAATCCTGATGCTCGGTAACGGACAATATGGGGGGTTAAATCCAGGTAAGCAGAGGCTTCAACAGTTCTTACCCCATATTTGAGGTAAAGTTCCACTGAACCCCGTTCTAGGGCTTCCTCTGAGGGGCTATGGATTAAATTGAAGGCATATCGTCCATTGGGTAAAGCTTCTTGAATGGTGTGAATGGCTTTTTCAACCCGTTGGGGAACTAACCCGGCTGCCCCAAAACTGGCTAAAAATCCAGCTTTTCCCAAAGAAATCACCAAATCTTCGGAAGCGATACCCCCGGCCATTGCACCGGCTGCATAAGCATAGTCTAACCCATGAAAGTCACAAAAAGCGCGATCGCCTAATTGTTGGGGTGATAGGGCATTAATCATGCTACGGGGCAGTATATCAGCATTAGGTTCGTGAGAAAGTCCTATCTGGTTATTTTTGACATATACATAACAAGGCTGCTCTAAATTGGCTAATTTTTCTCGAATTCCTTCACTATCAAAGGAGATAGATGGTTTAGGGGAGCTAGTAAGAGGGTTATGGCTAGTTAACATGGGGTTTATTTCTCCATTGTTGTTGACTTTAAACTGACGGAAAAGAAAGATGGGTGTTTACTATTCACTGGTAACTGGGGTTATCCCAATTCGATGGTTAATGCACTAACCGAGTAGTCGAGATACACTGGTCTCTGTTCACTGTTCACTGTCTAATAGACACAGGGCGATGTCTTTAATTTCGTAAATTCTTAAGTCTTCTTTCCAAAGACTGGCATCTCCGATAATTGTGATTACATCATCTTCGACTCGAATATCGGAAATATGCACTTCTAAAGACATTAAACGATTTTCGGGTGTAATTTGTCCTCGATATTTCCATGTAATTTGATGATTAATGGCTTGACCAAAGCGAGGATTTTTGAAAGATTTGCCTAAGTCTAATTGCAGCGCATAAGTTTGCATAGCTTGAAGAATAGACTCAATGCCTAAGGCACCAGGCATGACGGGATCTTGATAGAAATGGAAGGGAAAATACCAATCTTCGGGAGTAATTGATTGACTGGCATAAATATATCCTTTTTGATACTTACCCCCATCTTCAATTAGGAAAACTTTTTCGATAAAATCAAGATAATTTTGAGAAAGACGATAGTGGGGTTTTTCAGGATTTACTGAATAGAAGTTTTGGTGAGTTAAGGAATCTTGTAAATTAATTTCCTGTACGGTTAAATCGGATAAATTATTCAGTTGATACCAAGGTTTAAGACGTTTTCCCCCATCAAGTCCCACTTGATTCGCTAACAAGGCTGTGCTAAAGTCTCCAAAGACCATATTTCCCCGATAAAAAGGTTCACCCTCACAAGATAATTCAAACTCAAACTTTTGAATGATTGCTCCTTGAATAGCGGTAGTAGAAAGGAGACGAACTTTATCCGTAATGGTTTTATTACGGAGGTCAATTTCTTTGAGAATTGTCCCCTGTCCATCTAAATTACGAAAATGAAGATCATCTTCTGGGAATAATAAAGTTGCTCCCATATAAACCCCTAAGAAAATACAAGGTTGACCGGCAATTTCAATATAAGTACAGTAGGGCAAAGTGGGATAGGCATTATGGTTATAAAACCAAGCATTTTCTTTGACATCAAATTCGGTAATAATTTCCGATGGTTTTTGCAATTCATGACGTTTACCTTCGATGTCTAATACCCGACTTACTAACTGAAACTCCCCATTAGGTAAACGAACCGATTGACGATTTTCATAAATATCGAATTCTGATCCCAAACAAGCAGCCACTGATCCTTTAGCAAAGGTTTTTAATTGGTTTTCATTAAATAAAACTGATGACTGTTTTGATAATTGGGAAATCTGGGGGAATGTTCCTGACTCAATGGGTTGAAAAATACTGGGAATAGTAGCTGTTTTTTCTACCAGTTGAACACCAATATTTTTAATAGTAGCAATGGTTTTTCCGCCAAAAATAACATCCACATTAGCCAGAAGATAAGGTTGAGGAGAAAGTCCAATTTCTAACACCTCCATTTGATATATTAAAGTTCCATGTTGGGGAGTCACTTGTCCCCGAAAACGGGCTGCTTGGGTTTGATTAGGAATCACCTGAAAACGAGCATCTTTCCTGTGAGTTTGTAACCCTAACCATAAACAGTAAAATTGCACCAGTTGGATACTTCCTTCAATCATTAAATTCCCCGGTAAAGTGGGGTCATTTTTAAAATGACAAGAATAATACCAGTCCTCAGGGGTGATCTGTTTTGATCCCACTGCTAACCCTAGTCCAGCTATTCCTCCTTGAGGATTTACCATTATCACTTTCTCTAACATTAAGAGTTTTTCTGGGGGTAATCTGAGGGAAGAATTTAAGCCATTTTGTTGATAGTTTTTCCCTAAACAAGCCTCAATATTTCCTTGACTTAGATTAAGAAGTTCTTCTTTTTTAAAGAATGACTTAGAACAAGTTAAAAGAGGAGTAAACTGTTGTCTTTTAATCAAGTTTCTTTCTTTTTCTTCAGCCTCTTTTAGCACAATTCCCTGTCCTTTTTCTAATTCTTCATCAGAAAAGAGTCCAGCACAACCGTCATGAAGTTTCATCCAAACTTGATCCCCAATTAACACCTCTCCTTGGAAGAAAATTAATAAGCTATCATCAGTTTTAACCGAAGAGGTGATCTTAACTCGACACCGTAACAACTTAACATTTTCAGGTTGTTCAAATAAGAAGGTTGCAGATAAATCTAATAAACGGAAAGAGCGTTTTCCTTGATTTTCAAAATCTGTCCCGATATAACTTAATAGCATCAGGAGTCCGTGGCCAGCTTCTTTACAAATTCCTACCGTTAATTGACCATCAACTGCATACCAAGCATCTTCTGGTACATCATATTCTGTTTCGATAAAACCTGATTTATAATCACCTAATTTTCCTTCTAATTGAGTCACCCGACTGACGAACAAAAAGGGAGGAGACGGCATTCTGACTCGTTGGGTATAATGATCAATGGGTTCATATTCTTGACCAAAAACCTTGCAGACTTTACCTTCAATAAATTCGAGAATCTCAGGTTGATCAAATAAACAAGGTTTAACGGTTTTAGGATGAGAAGAAATAACGCTTGTTCTTAAATGATCAACTGTAGAAATGGTTTGAACTTGGGAAAGAAGTTGAGGAGAAGACGCAACTAAAGCAGCGACTTTTTGAGAAGCAGTATTTTCTCGAATAATTGAATTTTGTTGCTCGGTTTGGGGTTCGATATTAGCTTTGGGTGCTGTGGTTAACACTGTCTTAAAAATCGCCTCTAAGGTTTCTGCTTCATCTGTTAAATAAAGAGGGGATAAGTCTAGTTCTACCCCATGACTGACTAATTGTGCTAACATCTTAATAATGGTCGCTAAATCATCAGCACCTCGACGATTAATACACAATGCAAGATGCTCTTTTTGACCAAGAGTTTCTGATATCCAACGAGAACAACTTCCTCCTGATCCTAATTCTAGAAAGATTTTCACTCCGTCTTGATAAGTGCGTTCAATTAAGCGAGGAAAATCTAACATTTTACACATTCCTTGACTTAAATGATCACCAATTTTCTCTTGTTCTAAGGTCAGAGAATCATAATGAGAAGAGGAATAAAAAATAGTATCAGGTGCTGTTCCCATTGTCACCGTATTTAGCTTAAGAAACTCATTGTATTCTGATTGCATAACTTCACAATGTAAAACCATATCAGAAGGCGAACGAAACCGATCACATTGTAATTTTTCAATCACCCGTAAACAACCTTGAGAATCTCCTGCGATCGCAACTTCTTGAGGGGTATTAATATGGGTTAAATAAACCTTACTTTCTGTTTTTAAACATTCTTGAACTGCTTCAGCTGTAGCCATTAAAACATAACTACTCCATGAATTTTCATCTATCGGTTGACCCCAAGATTCTGCAACGGCTTGTTTAGCTCCCATTAAACGGGTATGAAATAGGGGAGAAGAATGAACAAATTGACTTCCTTGATCCGCATTTGGCCACACTCCTAATGAATACATCATGGTACTTTCTCCCATGCTATAACCGAAGGCAGCATCAGGTTTAATCTTGAAATATTTCTGCATAATTTCGGTGAATAAAACCGCAAAACCTGTTCCCGTTTCTAAGAGAGATAAAGGGTTAGCAATGAATTGAGTTTCTAGGGTTTCTAAGTCTTGTTTAGAAAGGGGAGATTGACGGCGAGGATAAAGAGAGTTTGCTTGAAAAAAGGTAGCAGGATCACTAATTAAACTCTCTGCTCTCTCCCATAATCTAGGGAATAATTGAAAAAGATTTCTTCCCATTCCTAAATAGGAGCTAAAAGCACCCGGATAAACAAAAGCGACTTTACCCACTTTTCCTAACCGTTTAGGGGTAAAATAACTTCCTTGGGGACTTTTCCAAGGCTTTCCTGTATGAAAGGCTTTATCAATTCCTTTTTTAGCCTGTTTAATTTCCTTTTGTAAAGCTTCTTTGTTATTCCCAACAATTGCTACAACATAAGGAGATTGAGAATTCTGTTGAAACTGAATAAAATTCTCTTTGGCCAGATGGGGTAAGGAGAAACTGTTTTCAATACTCTGGGTTAAGTTATCAAGCTGACTTTGTAAAGATGAACTATCATTTCCAGCGAGGGGAAATAGATAAAATGACCCATAGGGTAAATAGCCATTATCGGGTGTACTTTGAGGAGTTGCTTCCGATAAAATTAAATGACTATAAGTATTGTTTTGAGTTGCTAAATTAAGCGCAGCATAGCGTTTTTCTTGTCCTTTTTCAAGAAACCAAGGAAGCGATACATCAGGTACATAAAAAGGACTATTTTGCCATTCTTGAGTAAGATTAGAAGTTAACAGTTGAGCGGAAACAGGAAGATAACGATTTTTTAAGCAAAGTGCTGTTTTAATTAAGCTAATTAAATCTTCAGTTATCCCTAAGTTATTATTATTCTCTTGGACTGTTCCGACTGCACAAGTTAGCTTATTATGATTAGCATAATAAGCTTCTAATAACCCTTGATCTATCTCTGTTGAGGAAACAGCTAAATAACCAATATCTGAGGGGTGAATCTTAGCATTTTCAAATGCTTGCTGACAACTTTGTTTAATCGCAACTGATGGAGAAGATAAGGGGTCAACTATTTTACTAAAGCTATCAATAATTCCGTAAAAAAGCGTACTATTATTGTTTGGGATTGTTTCATAATCTTTGAGGATTAAAGCTCCGCCAATAATAGACTCAGAATTCCTATTAAGCGCACTAATAATAACTGTATCAACTTCTTTGGCGGTTAAGAGAATTTGGGCTAATTCAAGAGACTTTAATAAAGAATCAGATCCTTGGGTTAATTGAAAGGGAACAATGGAACAATTCCATAATCTTTCCAATTGATAACTAATATTTTTAAGCTCAGTTTCTTGATTGTTGCTAATATTATTAGCAGTAATTAAAGCGACTTTTTTTCCTATCTTACAAGTACAATCTTTTAACCCTTGATCAGACATCTTTGATAGGATAGACCAAGAATGATCACTGATCGGTTTTTTAGAATAATCAAGGGAGTTTCCTTGATAAATTAAAGCTGATAGTTGTTGACTGGTTAACAGTTGATTAAAGAAGCCACTTAGTCCAGCGATCGCTAATTTGGAAGGTTTCATAATATCTCCTGTGAAAATGTAAATAGGGTATCAATTGAGAAAAAATTACAAGCAAACAGTATTCGATGAATTCACCGTATTGTTAAGAAACAAAACATTAAGACAAGAACTCAAAGTAACCTCCATATTAGTTGCTTCTAAATAAATTTTCCCTTGAGAATTATAAGCAAGTGCATTAGCAATTACCTTAGTATCACTATGTTCATTAATGGATAATTTGATCCAAAATTCTTGATTAAAAGGGAGGGAACTAAACTGCTCAAGCTCATTTAGTTTTAGGGGTAAACTACCAGAATTGTAGTGTTTTCTGACCCAAACTAAAAGACATTGAAACAAGAGATCAGCCGTATAAGAATTAAAGGATTGAACACTAAACTGTCCTTGATCTTGTGCAGAAATTCGAGGTAAGTAACAGTTAAAAACAAGTTCGTTTTTATTAATTTCTAAGATTTTCTTAATTCCTTGAAATCTGGGCTGATGAAAAAGAACTCCTGCTTGATAGGGTTGTAAATTAAGGAAAGATTCCGTAACAGTCTGAATACTTTCCTCAAGTTTTCTCTCAGCTATTACTTGTTTAGTAATATTAATAATCCCCCGATAATGATAAAGGGGAATTCCTTTAGCGGTTTCACTCCAAATTAAGGCTTCAAATTTAATTTCATCTTCTGTTTTATCAACTTCAGTCAGATCCAAACAATACAAATTAGCTAAACTTTTATCAAAGACAACTCCTTTAAGCACCTGATAGTTATGACAACTTAAAAAACGATATCCTTGATAAAGTTGTTCGCAACTATTAGTGATCCATGCTAACGCACACATCGCGGGTAAAACTGCATTTCCCCCAATGACATGATCATAAACGAAAGGGTTTCCTCGTAACGTCAACCGACGATATAAACGGTAACTATGCTTTTGCGGTGTAACCAGTTTAGGAGAAGGAGAAATAGGGTTGCTCATGACAATAATCTGAGGGGTTTTAGCTTGAGTTTGGGTTAATTCTTCCGCTAACATTTGCGCCCCTGTTTGTTGAGGAATAACCTTAATATTTTGCTGCTCAAACAACTGTTTAAGCTGTGGTGTCACCATTCCTCCATCCCAAGGACCCCACCCAATAGAAACAACATGACAGTTAGGATATTTTTGTTGAAGTAAATAAGCATACTTGTTCAAAATTTCGTTAGCTAAAGAATAGTCAGATTGACCGATATTGCCATAAAATGAAACAAAAGAAGAAAATAAGGCAATAAATTTTAATCGGTTAACTTCTAGGGAACCTAATAAACTATTTAACCCATCAATTTTGACACTATAAACCTTATCGAAATCCTGTTCAGTTTTGTTTTCAATTAATTTATCTGCTAACGTTCCCGCACCATGAATAATGCCCGTAATCTCTCCCCAACGTTGAATAATCGGTCTTAAAGTTGCTTTTAGTTGCTGTGAATCGGTAACATTAACACTGCAATACTCGGCTTTTCCTCCTACTTTTTCAATCTCTGATAAGGTTTGCTTAATTTCACGACTTTGACAGAGTTGTTGATAGAGTGATTGAACTTTTTTCGGAGTTGGTTTTTCATTTTGAGTTGTTAAATGTAGCATAATTTGCTTCTTTAACTCAGACTCATCTTGACAAGAAAGACTCCATTCAGGTTCAGTATCTAAAATTTGCGAACGACCTAATAAAATAAATTTACAATGATATTGTTGCGCCAAATAGATAACGCATTGAGCCGTAATTCCTCGGCCACCACCACTGACAATAACCACCGAAGATGAATTAAGTTGAGTATCATTAATCATGGGTAACATACCGTGTTAGTTGATAGTTAATAGTTGATAGTTGATAGTTAATAGTTAGTATAGATTAGCTAAAAATCAGAATTTATACCGTAATTTATTTAAATAAATATAATTCTGTAGGGGCGCAAGGCTCGCGCCCAGCTAATTTTATTCTAACTATTAACTTTTCCCTATTTACTGCTCAAAGAAACTAATTCACAAGTCAAAGTCATTCGACCTTTTGGGGTATAACCCACCTCTTGAATTAAGCTATTAGGATCATGCAATTCAGCTAAAACAATTTGAGCCGTTGTCATTTCATCTAAGTCGGGACTAATATCTAGAGCGCGACAGAAGACCGATTCCCACTCTAGATTTAAGGTTTTCGTTAAGCCAAATAAACCGCCACTAATAGGGCTAAATTCTCGTTTTCCACTGAGACCAAATTCTCCATCTAAACGGGTTAAGCTGAGAAAACAACTGCGTCCTTGACTGGCCGCTTGCGTCAGAGAAGATTTAAGATTTTTGGCTAGTAAAAACACTTGTTTAACAATCGCTTGATCAGGATTAATTGAAGTCTCTTGATCTTGATTAAACCCCTGAGAGAGAGGATGTAAATGAATAAATGTGCCGATCAGTCCACAAGTTTTAAATATATCTCCCAATTGTGCTTGTAAATGTTCTTCACTTAAATGATTGAGAACAAAATGTCGAACCCCCGCAGGAAGAGAAGAACGCACAGGAATAAGGAATTGAGGGAAACTGAGAACCACAACTTGCCAGCCTTGGTTTAGCAAACTTTGAGCAACTTGGGCAGTAGTAGATGAACCATCATCGGTCACCAAACAGGTTTGATCAGGGGTTGAGGGAAAATCCCAATAATCTGGTGCAGCAAGGGGCTTCAGTTTCATTTGATAACGTCCAATATCACCGTGTTTTCGATGGTTAGACTGGGTAGAGGTAACAACTAAGCTATTTTTTTTTCTGTCACCATCATTTTCTCCCTCAAGTACTGAACAATGTGGGCTAGGGTACGTTTTTCTGCTAACGCTTCAGGGCTAAGTTTGGGCAACCCAGAGAAAGCTTCTTGCAGACTTCCCATGATTTCTACCCGTTTGATCGAGTCAATGCCTAAATCTGCCTCTAAATCCATTTCTAATGCCAACATTTCCGTAGGATAGCCTGTTTTTTCACTGACAACCTCTAATAAGGCTTGACTCAGCGCATCATCTTGAATGGAGTCTAAAGAAGGTTCGCTCACTTCTGACACAGGTTCAGGTGTAGAGATGGGTGCAATGGGTTGACGAGGTTCTAAATAGTTGACAATGGGGGAAATGTGAACGGGTTCAGGTTCGGGAGTCGGTAAGGGTTGAGGTGCAGTGTTTAAAGGTTGAGGTTCTAGAGTTCGTAAGGGCTGAGGTTCAGACTTAAAAGGGGTAGGATCAGGAAAGCTAACAGAGGAAACCTCTGAATTTGGCCGATCAAATTTTGAATTCTCCGAAGCAGCAGCCGCCGCAGAGAGCTCGTCAATTTGAGCAACTGCTGTCATCTCTTTTTGTTTGAATAACTGCAACACTGACTGAAAACTCTGGGATTGATGTTTAATATACTCTTCGTGAACCTTGGCAAGACTCTGTTGATATTGGTTGAATGCTTGTAAAAGAGGGTTGATGTTGTTAGAAATAGCGTTGTTCATAGTCATGGTTACAGTTTGATCTCGAGAAACAATAGATAAATTGAGTGTTGGAATTTCCTCTGAAAGAGGCTGAGAATCAGAAGGATAAGGGTTGACGGAAGGAATAGAGGCTAAAATTTCCTCGTTTTCCGACCCTTTCACTTCCTCACACTTAGATTCAACCGTTTGGAAATCAACTGAAGGTTCTATTTCCGCAGGTGAATCAGGTTGTAATGCAGCTCCGATCAAAGCTTTGGTTTTATCGCTGATGTAGTTGGTTGCATTCAGCTTAAGGGTCATACCTTTGCGTTTGCTTGAAGGAGTCTTCACCGTCAAAGCTGCATTTTCCGGATCGTTTAACGGTAAACCTAAAACTCGAAGCTGCATTACTCCTTGTGAGAGTTGAACATCACTGTCCTTTTGCCGACTGGGGTTGAGTGCAATGGCCAGATGAGGGCGATCGCCTAAGATCTGTTTAACTAAGTTAGTGAGAATTTGGCGCGGTCCAATTTCCACAAAGCAATATCCGCCTTGAGCATAAATATTTTCAATTTGTTGGACAAACTGAACCGAATTCAACAACTGAGCTTCTAAAAGCTGACGCATCCCCGATAAATCTTTGGGATAAGGGGCTGCCGTCACATTAGCGTAAACTGGAAGTTGGGGCGCATGAAACGTCACTTGATCCAACGCTTTCCCAAAGGGTTGACTAGCATGACGTACTAGAGAAGTATGAAAAGCAGCAGACACGGGTAAAGGCGTAACCTGATAGCCTTGAGAGCTTAAAATCTTCTCAATAGTGGCAATTTCTGAGGCTAATCCCGATAATACCACCTGTTCAGGTGCATTATAGTTAGCAATCTGCACATTGGCCATTCCTTCAACCCATTGCGCTATCTGAGATACTTTCCCCGTCACCGCTAACATCGCCCCTTGAGGGGTTGCTCCTTTCGGTGCGGCCATAGCCTGGCCTCTAGCTTGGATCAAGTAATAATAATCGTCGTCGGTGAAAACGCCTGCGGCCCAGAGTGCGGTTAATTCCCCAAAACTGTGACCGGCCACAAAATTTGGCTTAAATCCCGTCTTTTGCAACGTTTTATACAGTCCTACACTGAAAGCCCCGATCGCAGGTTGAGCATTTTCCGTCCGTTGCAGTAAAGAGGTTTGCCGTTTTTCGTCCACCTCGTTAAAGGTAGGAATCGGAAATACTCCTGCTGAAAGGGGCGTTAAACCCGCTTTAGCTCTCAATATGTCCAATTTTTGATAAGCGGTTTGGATTTCTGGCAAATTTAGGGCAATTTCTCGACCCATATTCAGGTATTGAGAACCTTGGCCGGGGAACAATGCTACGACTTTTCCCTCCAGTAATAACCCCGTCTTACGGTAATAAATACCTTGGGGATGTTCCCATGCCTCTGCTTGAGGCTGTTTTTGCAACTGTTTAACGGCTGCTTGCAGTAATTTAATAGCTTCCGCCAAGGAAGTCGCGACAAAGCCCACTCTAGCAACCTTTAAGGGAAGTTGAGCCGATTTGCTTTGATTTTGTAGTTCAATATAAACTTGTGACCCTTGGGGAGATTGCAACTGTTCTAGAGCTTTTTGACAAATTTGCCTTAATTCTTCAGGATTTTGACCCCAGAGTAAAATTGATTGGGGACGGTGATGAATTCGATTTTCTCCTTGGGGTAATTTGGGCGTATATTCTTCTAACACCACATGATAATCTGTTCCCCCAAAGCCAAAGGAACTAACCCCGGCCCGTCTCGGTGTCTTTCCTTTGGGCAACCAAGGACGGGTTTCGGTGTTGAGATAAAAAGGCGAGTCTTCAATCTTAAATTTAGGGTTGGGTTCGGTAATGTTAATGGTAGCAGGAAGAATTTTATGATGTAAGGCCAAAGTCGTTTTAATTAAACTTGCAGCACCCGCCGCCGCCTTGGTATGACCAATTTGAGATTTGACACTACCCAGAGCAATCGTTTGCTTTTCTGCGTTATTTTCGCTAAAAACCTCATTCAGGGCTGTAAATTCACAAAAATCTCCTGCTGGTGTTCCAGTACCATGGGCTTCAACTAACCCCAAGGTAGCGGGAGAAAATCCCGCCTCTTGATAGGCGCGCCGTAAGGATCTAACTTGACCTTCAGGACGCGGTGCATAGATACTTTTAAAACGACCATCACTAGCAGTCCCGATGCCTTTAATCACTGCATAGATGCGATCTCCGTCTCGTTCTGCATCCTCAAGCCGTTTAATCACCAGCATTCCCAATCCTTCCCCTACCATCATGCCATCGGAGGTAGCATCAAAGGGATTGAGACAATCTTTCTTAGAAAAAGCTGGAGTTTTGCTAAAACACATATAGTTAAGGATGGAATTATCCGTGTCAAAGCCCCCTGTAAGCATCATGTCACAACGGCCTTCAATTAATTCACTGATCGCCATTTTTAAAGCACTTAAGGAACTCGCACAGGCTGCATCCACCACACAATTAGTTCCTCCTAAATCAAAGCGATTAGTAATACGACCTGCTACGACGTTTGGTAACATACCGGGGAAAGAATTTTCTTGCCAAGGCACATAGGCAGCCTTCATATTTTCGATAATTTTGTCGGTTTGTTCTTGAGATAAACCACTTTTTTGGCAAATTTTCTTCCAGAGAGGATATTGCAGACGACTGGTTAAGGGAGTAATGCTTTTCCAGAGTCCGCTTCCTCCTAAAATAACCCCTGTTGTTTCTCGATTAAACTCTTTTCCTTGGTTATAACCCGCATCTTCTAAAGCTTGTTTAGCCATCACTAAACCAAGTAAATGAGCCGAATCTAAAGCTTCTAACGTATCAGGTGGCAGACCAAATTCTAAGGGGTCAAAATCAATTTTAGGCAAAAAGCCCCCCCATTTAGCATAGGTCTTATCTGGTGCTTTCGGGTCTGGATCATAGTAATCTTCTAAATTCCAGGCGCTTTCTGGAACTTCAGTGATTCCATTCACTTTACCGAGAATATTTTCCCAATATTCCTGTAAATTTTTGGCTTTAGCAAATAAGGCCGACATTCCAATAATAGCGATCGGTGTTTTTTGTAAAGCAGTTAGGCTAGAGGTTGAGGATTGAGCAGACATTGTAGGTGTGTTCTCCAATCAATAATATAGCAGTCTGTAGAGACAACGAATAGTTCTTAAAGAATGAACAAAGAATTGTTTGATTCCCTTTAGCTTCAGTTTAGGCAGAGTTCCCCGTTTATACAATGGATGATCTACTCTCACAAATGGATGATTTTTAGTAAGCGTTCGGGGGGGGAAAAATCTGGTAACTAGAGCAGTCCATCACGCTCTTTGTAACGCCAATTCAAGTCTGAATTGCATCACTGTCTGATCCACCTTTGAGGAATACCTCATTCGGAGTACGATAGTCAAGACATTTTCGAGGTAGTATTTTTGCCAAAATATTCTCCTGACTTAATCAAACGGATTTAATAGGAGTCAATGGCACGGGCTGCTTGACCCCCCCTGAAAGGTTAGAAATCAGCAACGCCAATAGGCTCTAATTCCTCAAGAAGAATGAGGTAATCTTGTCCGATTTTTTCAATGGTCGTAGGAAGATGGAAATTACGAGAATATTCAATTCTTATCTCTAACTGACCATCTATGATTAGGAAAAAGAATTCAATCAATGTGGTACGTTTTTGATCCAGTGGCGATAAACGACAATCGCGCTCGCCATAAACAAACTCAAACAAGTCAGAGAGAGGAACCGAACGATTTCCCAGATAATTAGCCCTTACTGGGGTTAAATTACTATCAGGATAGAGATATTCAGGTAAAGACTCACCTATCCAATCATAAGTTACGCCATTCATTGGTAAGCTTTCAAACTGCTCATTGATGGTACTGATAGTTTTTTGCCAAGTCGTAGAAGTGGATAAATTAATGCCTATGGGAAAATTTACAGCATAATTGCCCATACTTTCCATAAAAGACTGACCTTCGCCTAAATCTCGCCCATGACTACGATGACTGATAACCACCTGTTGGCGTTGACTCCAATCACCTAATAAACGGTATAAAGGAGCAAGGAGAATAGGATAAAAGTTAGACTGATAATAAGCCTTGCCTTGGCTTAATAACTGTTTAGTTTGCGCTTTACTTAGGACAAATCGCTCACTTTCGGCAGAAGCTTCAATATTTGGGCCTTTGACATGATCGACGGGGACTTCAAAGCGACTCTCTGCATCGGGAAATTGTTCCTTCCAATAATTCAAGTGTTCGTTCATTGTTCCTTTTTTCTCCTCATCCCTCAAGACTTGCACAAAATCTAAGTAAGACTGAGGATTAGGGTTAGGAAAAGTCGGATCACTTCCTACCAATAATTGATGATAGGCACTCCAAAGTTCCTTAAACAAGATGGTTGCACTTAACATATCGGCAATGATGTGGTGAGCGACCATCGTAATATCGTAGCAATAGGGACTAACTTTAACAACAAGAGTGGCAGTAAGTGGCCAACGGTCAATCTGGATTTTTTTAGCTAAATCTGACATTTGAGCTTGAATTTTAGCATTACGTTCTGCTTCTGTTAAGTGGCTTCCATCCCAATACTCTGCCAGGATAGGTTGAGGATCATTGATCAAGTATTGCTGCCATTTACCTTGATTTTGTAGGCAAACCGTCCGAAAAGCTTCATGACGTTGCACCAAAAGATTAGCAGCTTGATTGAAAATATCAAGATTCAAAGACTGATGATAGAGAAAACGAGTATAACCCAACCATTGATAGGGAGGTTCAAAATAGTTGACTAACCAACTTTGTGCCGGTCCAAGGGGGATAAGAGAAGGAGTAGGGGGAGCCGAGGGAGCAGCGGGAGCAGGAAGTAATTCGGCGGCTAATGCTTTACGGTCTAACTTTCCGTTATGATTCTTAGCAAGTTGTGGAAACCAAGCGAATCGTTGAGGAATCATATAATGGGGGAGTTTCTGCTCTAAATGTGCTTTGAGAACTCGGTTTTTGATTTTATCCCCCGATAAACAAGCAATTAATCGTTTTTGTCCTTCGCCGTAATCAATAGCTAAAACGGCGGCCTCGCGGACATTGGGATGAGTGGTTAAGATGCTCTCAATTTCCCCTAATTCAATGCGAAAACCCCGAATTTTGACCATATTATCGATACGTCCATGATATTCCAGCGTACCATCGGGTAATTCCTTGACTAGATCACCTGTCCGATAAATATAGTCACCAGAGACATCAGAAAAAGGATTAGAACAGAACGCTTTAGCGGTTTTTTCAGGATCTTTGAGGTATCCTAACGCTAATTGTACGCCACCAAGCCAAAGTTCTCCCATTTCCCCTTGTTTAACCGGTTGCATCTGATCATCCAACACTTTGAGATAGACATTATCGATCGCTTTTCCGATGGGAATTTGGCTGCTGGTGCGTTCGTCAGGACGTTCTGTAATAATATGGTAAGTCACATCAATTGAGGCTTCTGTCGGTCCATAAAGATTGGCTAAACCTGTCTTTAATCCATAACAATCAAGCCATTTTTGGATAAAAGACATGGGTAAAGCTTCCCCACTAAAGATTAACCAGCGTAGATCAGGAAATGTCCAAGATTCGTTTTCAATCGCACTGATAAATTCCCCAAAAAGGGAGGGAACAAAGTGCATTACATTAATTTTAGTCTTTTTAATCCATGCAGCAAATTCCCAAGGATTTAAGACTACTTCGCGTTTGACGGGACATATTGTTGCACCTTCCATTAACGTCCAGAAAATTTCCCATACGGAAATATCGAAGCAAAAAGAGGTGCGTTGTGCGATGCGATCGCCTGTTTGCAGGGAAAATGTCTTTTGCATCCATTCTAGACGATTCATATAACCGCGATGGTTTAACATTACCCCTTTTGGCCGTCCTGTTGATCCAGACGTATAAAGAATTACCATTAAATCCTCAGGACGATTACAAAGATTTATGGATTCTTTACTGTGTTTTTGCCAGATAGAAGTGGTAATCTGAGTTAAATCATTAATTTTGTTTAATCTTTCTCCTTCATCTAAAAAGAGGACGGTTTGCAAGGGTAAAGGTTCTGTCACACAGGAAATTAACTGTTCACTTACCTGATGTTCGGTAAGTAAAATCTCGATAGTGGCATGATGAAGAATATAACGCAATCTTTCGACGGGATAATCGGGATCTAAGGGTACATAACAGCCACCGGCTTTAAGAATTCCCAAAATACCAATAATCATGCCTGGATTTCGTTCCGTCATAATTCCTACTCTGGTATTGGGGTTAACACCTTGAGTCTGTAAATAAGCAGCAACTTGATTAGAAAGATGGTCTAATTGTTGATAAGTTAGGGGACAAGTCTCATCTAAAACAGCGATCGCATCAGGGGTTAATTGTGCTTGTTTAATAATTTTATAGTAGGGAATTTCGGGGGAAAAAGCCATAAGAATAATCCTCTATTAGATGTTAGGTGGTAGGGGCGCAAGGCTTGCGCCCATTGGTCTTTTAAAAGGTAGCCATTAAGGACTGATAACGAACCTTCGCTGATTGAGGTATAGCCGGACAAAAAAAGTTCAGGATATCATAAATATTTGTGGATTCCTACCTACCGCAGGAATGACATATTTTTCTTCGTCCTAACATTAATTTGTCGGGCTATATTTTACGAATAGCTGTTGACGATTGAAGGTTGAGATGGGGCTAAAATAGCAGCCATTTCTTGTAAAGTTCGACAATTTAAAAGGTCTTGGCGATATTGTTTGCCATAAATCCCTTCTAGCTTGGTAACAAGGCGAATGCGTTCTAAAGAATCTAGTCCTAAATCTGCCTCCAAATCATCACTCATTTCTTCTTCTTCAATTGTCCAATGACAAATTTTGGAAGTTATTTGTCGTAGCATTTCTTCAATCTCTGTATTAAGAGAAATAGACGAAGAATGAGAAATAATAACTTGATCTTGGACGGGTAAATTGGCTAGTTCTTCAATTTGGCTGACATAGGCTGTCATTAATTGATCTATTAGCAATAAGTCAAAGTGATGGTAATCGTAACTTGCAAATAAATGAAGACGATTATTAAATATTTCTTGCAAAATATCAATTGTTCCAGTTGCGTTCATTCCTCCTGCTTGATAGTCAGTAATTGATAAAGCATCATACTGAGGTTGAAGGTGAGTTTGTCCCGTATAAGGAAGGTATAAATTAGACTTTAAAGCCTCCTGTATTAAAGAAAGACTATGAGGGGGAATTTTACCCTTTTCTAGGGTAATATTGTCTCGAAAAATTGTTCCCATTTGACGAGTTTGCGCCCGATCTAAACCTGTGCCAATATGTTGTTGTACAGTTTGCTGAATTTGGCTTAAAAAGGTCGGCCAATCTTGCTCAGATTGAGGTTTAGTAAAACTTAATGCCAGATTTTGAGCAAAACTACTAACCACACCTGTTGCATCTACTTCGGGGTAAATTCGTCCACTGGTGGGAATCGAAATTCCGATATTTTCAGCTTTTGAATCTATTTGTGACATAGTTTTTAGAAATGCACCTAATAATAGTGCATTCATCGGGACTCGCCATTGACGGGTTTTGTCGATTAATTGAGAGGTAGTTTCTGCTGAAAGTAGATACTTTTGATTGTAAAAGAGAGGAGATTTTTGAGCATTTTTCTGCTGTTTAGGTTGCCAACGATAGGACATTCCAGACACAGCATTATTGTATTCTGCTAAGGCTCGATCTTCCTCAATATCTTGCCAATCGTTCATTAATTGAACCTGTTTTCGATAATCTTCTACAGTCAATGTAGGGGGAAGATTTGGCGTTTCTTTAGCAACTATAGCCCGGTAAATTTCCAAGAATTCCCGAATTATGACATGGTTACTTAAACCATCCGAAATTAAGTGTTCATTCCCTAAAAATAATTGATGAATTTGATCAGATAATTTAAGAACAGAAAATCCATGCAGTGGCCATTGCGTTAAAGACCAGTTATAGTTTAACCAATGATAGATTTCTTCTTCAATTTTCTCCCCTTGTTCATCGGGAGTTAAAGTGGTGAAATCTTTAACAATAATTTCAGGAGGAATGGGGTTTTCTAGCACTTCTAATTGATAGTCTGCAAAGCAGGTGGCATCTTCTCGAATCTGAAATTGCGCCCGTAACATGGGATGTCGATTAATTAACAGTTTCCATGCTTGTTGAGCAATATTTAAGTCAAATTCTCCTGCAATTTTAACCTTAGTAAATAAACTATTAGAATTGAGACTCCAATAACTCATTAACAAGGGAATTTGACTATGGAGAATAGGAACCAGATTCGAGGATTGTAGTTGGAGGTTTTTGGTTTGTGGTTTGGGGTTAGAGATTTGAGATTTGGGGGATGAAGTATGAGATTGAAGAATGGTTAATAATTCCTGAAGATTGGAGACTTGCATTAAATGGCGTAGGGAAAAGGTTTCACTAAATTGACTACGTTGTTCTTCAGGAATTAATGATAGTAACCCGTTCATTAATTGGGTCATCATAATAGAATCTAACCCTAAATCTGCTTCCAAGGAAACATTCAAACTCAATTGCTGAGGATTTAAACCCGTAATTTTACTTATTAAGGCAATTAATTGACTTTCTAAGCTTTCAGCCTTGGTTTCGTCTTGTTTTTGGGTTGGGCGCAAGTCTGGTACCCCTACAGTTTCTCTTTCTTGGCTTTGGTGTAAGTCTTGTTCTTCTACGGTTTCTGTCTCTTGGGTTGGGCGCAAACCAGGCTCCCCTACGGTTAACCAGTAGGGTTGTTTTTGGAAAGCATAAGTAGGTAAAGGAAGACGAAGACGAGCATAATCTTTATCAAAGCCATTCCAATCAATATTAACCCCAGAAACGGCTAATTTTGCCACACTTTGTAATAAAATTTGCCAATCATCCTGTCCTCGTTGTAGGGAAGATAACCACAGATAATCAGGGTTTGCTAAGGTTTTTTGACCCAATCTCGTTAAAATCGGATGAGAGCCGATTTCAATAAATAGATTATAACCTTGGCTGGCTAAGGTTTCTATTGCTGGGGCAAATTGGACGCATTGACGCACTTGTTGACACCAATAGTCCTCTGTTACTGCTTGGCTGATTTCTTCACCTGTGACGGTGGAAATCCAATCTAATTGGGGTGTTTTATAGCTAATTTTAGCAGCGATCACTTTAAATTCTGCTAATATCGGTTGCATCATCCCGGAATGAAAAGCATGAGATACCTGAAGCAGACGCACTTCAATGCTTTGTGATTCTAAATCCGCTTTAATCCGATTAATCGCTTCCTTGTCACCCGAAATAACGATATTTTCCGAACTATTGATAGTGGCAATCTCAACTTGATCCCCATAAGGAGAAATAACAGATTTTACTGTTTCAATAGGGGCAAATATGGCCGCCATTGCGCCTTTTTGGGGTAAAGACTGCATTAAGCGTCCTCTTTCGGCAATTAACTTGATTCCCTCTTCGAGAGAATAAACCCCTGCAACACAAGCGGACACATATTCCCCCACACTATGACCTAAAACCCCATCAGGTTTAATGCCCCAAGACTGCCATAATTTATATAATGCGTATTCAATGGCGAATAGGGCGGGTTGAGTATAAGCAGTTTGGTCTAATAAGCTAGAATCACTGTATAAAACCTCTAATAAGGACTTTTCTAGGTAAGGTTGCAATAAGCGATCGCATTCCTCTAAGGCATGACGAAAGGTGGGTTGAGTTTCATACAGTTGTCGTCCCATGTCTGCATACTGAGAACCTTGTCCTGTAAACAAGAAAGCAATCTTATTTTGACGACTTTTTGCAACTGCTTGGCTGAAAACATTCAAACAAGGTTGTTTTTGCGTAAATGCTGTGAAAGAGTCCTTGGCTTCAAGGGTTGATTTTGCCAAAATTGCCAGACGATGGTTAAATTGTCCTCGTCCCGTGTTGGCACTAAAAGCTAAGTCTGCTAGGTTTAATTGAGGATTTTTCTCTAAATAGTTGACCCATTTTTGCGCTAAATCATCTAAAGCATCGTCGCTTTTCGCCGATAGAGTGAGTAAATGAGCAGGACGATCCACTTCAGAAGGATTAAAGCTTAATTGAGGCGGTTCTTCGATGATAATGTGGGCATTTGTGCCACTTAATCCAAATGCACTAATTCCGGCCCTTCTAGGTTCTTCTGTTCGCTGCCAAGGCAGAGAAGCGGTAGGAATTTTGAGAGCGGTTGCAGCAGCCGCTAAATCAGGATTAAGTTCTTTAAAATGAAGATGGGGGGGAATTTCTTGATTTTTTAGGGATAAAATGACTTTTAATAGGCTGGCCATCCCTGCTGCAATTTCTAGGTGGCCGATATTCGTTTTTACTGAACCTACCATTAAGGGGTTATCAGTGGAACGATCTTTGCATAGTACATTGTTAATCCCCCGTACTTCAATAGGGTCGCCTAAGGCTGTTCCTGTCCCGTGTGCTTCTAAATAGCTAATTTGTTCGGGTTTTACTTTTGCATTCTCCAATGCTTGACGAATAACTGCCATTTGCGCCGCTCCATTGGGAACCGTTAAACCACTACTGGGGCCATCTTGATTGACCGCCGAGCCTCTAATTACCCCTAAAATGTTGTCTCCATCGCTTATAGCATCAGAAAAGCGTTTTAAGACCACCATTCCACAGCCTTCCCCTCTCACATAGCCATTTGCATCTTTATCAAAGGTTTTACAACGACCATCAGGGGACAAAGCGCGGGTTTTAGAAAGATATAACGTCACCTCCGGGGATAGCATTAAACTAACTCCCCCTGCTAAAGCTAAATTTGACTCTCTATTGCGTAAGCTTTGACAAGCCAGATGTACCGTGACTAAAGAGGTAGAACAGGCGGTATCAATGGCTAAACTGGGTCCTTGTAGCCCTAAAAAATAGGATAAGCGACCTGAAGCGAAACAAAACGCATTTCCTGATCCCGTATAAGCATCAATGGGAATTTGTTGCTTAATTTGCCGTTTTGCGTAATCATCCAAGCCAATGCCCACAAATACGCCTGTTTGCGTCCCTGTCAGCTTCTGAGGTGCAATTCCGGCATTTTCTAACGCTTCCCAACTTACCTCTAATAATAATCGTTGTTGAGGGTCTAGTGCGATCGCCTCCCGGGGAGTCATCCCGAAAAATTGCGGATCAAATTGATCTACTGCGTCAATAAACCCGCCATAACGAGCATAAGTTTTGTTAGGAAGATCGGGATTTTCGTCATAATAAGCCTCCGCATCCCATCTTTGGCTAGGAACAGGGACAATTACTTCTTTTCCCCTTGATAATAGCTCCCAAAACGCCTCTGGACTATTTGCACCCCCCGGAAAACGACAGCCCATGCCAATAATAGCGATCGGTTCATTTTTTTGCCGTTCTAAGGCTTCAATCTTGTTACGAGCTTCTTTAAGCGCAATAACTGCTTTTTGTAACGGCGTTAATTCTGTTTTCTGATGATGAGAATCCATGATATTAAAATGCTCCTTAGATATTAGGTGTGAGGTGTTAGTTATTCGGATAACTGATAAGTAGGTAGGCACAATTATTTGTAGGATGGGTTAGCGGTAGCGTAACCCATGCGGGCGTTGGGTTTCATGCTTCAACCCAACCTACGTTCATTTTATATTTAATTCCACCCACCTACTTAACTGATAGCTGTTCACTGTTAAAGTAATGCCTCTAATTCCGCCAATTCTCGCTCCACTAGGGCTTCTGTTTCTACTTCTGACAGCAACTCCAATTCAGCAAGGGCTTGGTGGAGTACTACAACATCCGTTGACTCGGTTTCCGAAGAAATATGAGAATTTTCTGAATTATCTTGCCAAGCAAATACTTCTTGGACAAAATACTGCACCACATCACCAATAGTGGGATACTCAAAAGCAAAGGTAGAAGGTAAAGAGACAGAAAATAAGCCTTCTAGACGATGTTTCAGTTCTACGGACATTAAAGAATCCATTCCCATCTCAAAGAACCCTTTATCAGTATCTGGTAAAGTATCTCCGTGAATTCCTAAGACTTGCGCTACTTCTTGCTGTAAACGAGTGGTTAAGAGGGTGACTCGTCGGTGAGGAGGGTTTTTTTGGATAGTTTGAGGGAAATTCTCGACCGTTTGCCCAAAATTATCCTGATCTTGCTTGAATAACGCTTCTAAGAAAGCCACCCGTCCTTTTGCTGCAACAATCGTTTTAAACTTAGACCAATCAATCTCTGCTACCATTGTTTGAGTAACATTACCATTGATTAGAGCATCTAAAGTATCCAAGGCTAAATTAGGTTGTAATGGATTGATTCCCAGGCGTTTTAAGCCTTCTTCATAGCCTTGCGTGGCCATTCCCCCTTTAGCCCAAGGTCCCCAGTTAATGCTTAACCCTGTGAGTCCAGACTCTCGACGGTAGTGCATTAAACCATCTAAGAAATGGTTGGCAGCGGCATAGTGAATTTGACCTCGTGATCCGATTAAAGCAGACATGGAAGAGAAACAAACAAAGAAATCTAAGGATAAATCTTGAGAAAGTTGGTGTAAATTCCACGCCCCTGCTGCTTTAGGATTAAATACGCTCTCAAAACAATGGAAATCCATCTTGTCAATGGTGCGATCGCTTAAAACCCCTGCCGCATGAATAATACCCTGTAAGGGAGGACAATTTTCTTGAATTTGGTGAAAAAGTTGACGGGTTTGTTGATAATCACTGACATCAGCGGCAATTACTTGAATAGTAGCCCCTTTATCCTCTAAAGCTTTGATTTTTACCTGTTTATCCGTTGAATGGTCAGCTAAGGCTCGCCGACTGGTTAAGATTAAATGATTTGCACCTTTTTCAATTAACCAATCTGCTAAACTTAATCCTAAAGAGCCTAAGCCACCAGTAATGAGATAACTGGCTTCTGTCTTTTTAAAATTGATGTTTGAGCTTTTTATTGCTTTATTAGGTACTAAACGGGCAACATATCGTTGATGATCCCGAAAAGCGATGCGATCTTCTCCTAGATTTTCTGTTATTTCAGCAATAATTGCTTGAGACGACGGTTGTTTTTCTTCTAAATCAATCAATCCTCCCCATAAATTGGGATATTCAAGGGCAATGACTTGACCCATTCCCCATAAGGACGTTTGCGCTATTTTAAGCGGTTTAACAGCATCATTCACCGGTTGTGCTTGTTGTGTTATGACCCAAAGTTTAGGGGGTTCTTTAGTTTTACATTGAGCTAAAGCTTGTGTTAGATACAATAAACTGGCATAAGAACGAGTTTGACAGGGTTGGGAGTTAATATCGCTGTCTAACCCCCATAAATAGACCACTTTGGTGATCGGTTCAGTTAGATCTTGTAACAACCGTTGAAAATCCTTAACATTATTAGGATTAATTTGATAATGACCTGACACCAACTTCTGATAAGTTTGACCAGAAGACACCAAAACATAAGCATCATTTAGGGTTGTTGCTAAGGCTTTACCGACTACTTGATTATCATTAAAAATTAACCACCGTTCTCCTTGAGAAGGCTTATTTTTTAAGTTTAAAGGACTGAGTTGCCATTCCACTTTGTAACAGTTTTTACTCACATCCTGTAGGATAGGCATCTGGCCTGCTATTATTGCATCTTCCCCAACCAATAACTGTAATAATTGGGGTAAAAACTGCTTGACCTCAGGTGATAATTGATCACTTTTATTTAACTGTTCCGTTAGTTGTTCAGTTTTGCCTTCAACTAATAAATTAAGTAAACTAGAAGCAGACGAAACAGACTTAAATTGAGGTTTAGCATCACTTACCCAATAAGATTCATGTTGCCAAGGATAAAGCGGTAACTTAACAAACTGACAATTTTCGGGATATAATTTTTCCCAATTAATCGAATGTCCCCAAGTGTAGAGCTTTCCTAAAGAATTTAATAGCGTTCCCCGTTCAGAATGTTCTCGTCTTAGAGAGGGTAAAACAAATCCCTCAGTATCTTGTTCTCGTAAGGTACTTTTAATATATCCCAATAAAACAGGATGGGGGCTGATTTCAACAAAGATAGTATGACGAGATTTAATCATTGCTTCAATCGCAGGGTTAAAACGTACCGTCTGACGCATATTTTGTCCCCAATAAGCGGCATTAAATAATGTCCCCTCTTGTTGATCACCTGTTACGGTTGAGAAAATTGATATGGTGCTTTTTTGAGGCTGAAGCTCTCCTAATTTTTTAACTAAATTATCCGCAAAAGTAGTCATTTGTTGACTATGAAAAGCATAATTAACAGGTAGTTCTTTGGAGAAAATATCGGGACGGTTTTGGGACAATTCAGCAATTAATTGATCAATCGATTGAGACTCCCCAGATACAACCGTTGAATAGGGACTATTAATGGCAGCAATTTCTAATTTATTTTCCCAAGCAGCTATTAAATTTTCTACCTCATTAACAGGTAATTCAATCGCAAGCATTTTTCCATTTCCTGTTGCTTGCTGCATCAATTGTCCGCGCTGACAAATCAAATGAATGGCTTCCTCAAGAGTGAGAATTCCCGCAAAATGGGCGGCTGCAACTTCTCCCAAGCTGTGACCAACTACAGATTTAGGATTAATCCCCCAAGATTGCCATAATTTAGCTAATCCAACTTGTAAAGCGAATAAAGCAGGTTGAGAAACTTCTGTTTCTTGTAAACGAGAGAGAGCTTCAGACGCATTAAATTCCGCTAATAATGACCAGTTAGCATACTTTTGAATCAAAGTATCACATTGTTCAATAACAGAGCGAAAAACGGGTTCTGTTGCTAATAATTCTCGTCCCATTGCCCACCATTGAGGTCCTTGGCCAGAAAAGACAAAAGCAATGTTTGTTTTACGTTTTGAAGGCTTAGATTGAGTCGATAAATCAATCATTTCTAACTCTTTTAAACCCTTCAATAATTCTTCAGGAGAATGAACCAGAACTGCCTGACGATGAGCATGATGAGTCCGTCTTAAACCAGCACTATAGCAAAGATTCTGGACAAATTCAGCGGTTAAAGCTTGATCTTTCAGGAAATCTTCATAATTTTGAGCTAAATCTCTAACCGCTTCTTGACTATGGGCAGATAAAGGAAGTAAATGAGGGAAAGTTAAGGAAATTGGTTCTTGGTGAGATAAATTAGCTTCTTCCAAGATAAGATGAGCGTTTGTTCCCGAAAATCCAAAAGAACTAATTCCCACCTTGGCGGTTGTTTCCTGTTGTGGCCAGGTAATTAAAGATGATTGAAGCTTAAGGGGTAACTTATCAAAGGGAATATAAGGATTCGGCTTGTTAAAATGCAGACTGGGCGGAATTTGCTTGTTTTTCAGGGAAAGTGCCATCTTAATCACACTGGCAATTCCTGCCGCTGCTTCGAGATGTCCTATATTACTTTTTACCGAGCCCACCAAACAAGGATTATCCTTGTCTCGTCCTTCTTCTAACACAGATCCCAAGGCTATCGCTTCGATGGGATCGCCTAAAGATGTTCCCGTCCCGTGCAATTCCACATAATTAAGCTCTTTTGGCTCAATTTCGGCATTTTTCAAGGCTGATCGAATCAAGCTTTCTTGTGCCGGTCCATAGGGAACCGTTAACCCCTTGCTGCGTCCGTCATGATTAATAGCAGTTCCTCTAATTAACGCATAAATGGAATCATTGTCTGCGATCGCTTGAGCCAACGGTTTAAGAATAATACAACCGACTCCCTCACTTCGCACATATCCATTGGCGCTTTCATCAAAGGTTTTGCAACGTCCATCAGGAGACAAGGCTTTCAATTTGCTTAACGCAATATGACCAATAGGGGATAAAATCAGGTTAACCCCTGCCGCGATCGCCATTGAAGACTCATCATTCCATAAACTTTGACAAGCGAGATGCACTGCGACCAAAGAGGAAGAACAAGCCGTATCTACCGCTAAACTAGGACCTTTTAAGTTAAAAAGATAGGAAAGACGACCGGCTGCGATATTTGTGCAGTTTCCTGTTAAATCATAGCCTTGGGGATGGTGGCTATATCCTGCATGAATGCGACTATAATCGTTTGTGGCAATTCCCACAAATACACCTGTTTTCGATCCTGCCAATTGTTCCCGTGTTATTCCTGCATCTTCAATGGTTTCCCAAGCTACTTCTAAGAGTAAGCGTTGCTGAGGGTCCATTAATAAGGCTTCTCTAGGAGAAATCCCGAAAAAATTAGGATCAAACCCATCAACTTGCGATAAAAATCCCCCATGACGAGAATTCATTTTCCCCTGTGTTTCGGGATTCTCATCATAATATTCATCAATATTCCAGCGCTCCTTAGGAATTTCGGTGATGCCGTCAATTCCCTTTGATAATAATTGCCAGAATTCCTGAGGATTATTGGCTTGAGGAAAACGACAGCCAATCCCAATAATTGCAATAGGTTTCATGGTTGAGATATCCTTAATTAATAGACAGCAATTTACTTAACTAGAGAAATAAAATTAATTCCCTCAAATGGATAGGATAGCTCGATGTTACCCCCTGGCGATGATTTAATGAGAACCCACCCTTTCCTCTATTTTGATTAAACATTGACAGGAACTTTCTTAGGTGAGTTTGTGGCAGTTTCTGTTAGCCAAGTATTTAGTTGAGGGCGATAACGATAGTTGGTAAATTCTTGGCGAGTTTGTTCAATTTGACTATTATCAGGAAGCTTACAAGTCAAATACTTATAAACCATTTCCGTAATGGCAGATTGAAGGGCACCATTAAGATGTCCAAACAGATAGGACAGATTTTTGCGATTGAGAAAAGCTGAAAAACCAAATCCTTTCCAGAGGAACTTTGCATACCAAACTGCTGTATAAAAACTGGTCGCTTTAATTCCAGCGAAAACATTGCACCGTCGTGGTTCAAATTTAGTGTTTTCGATAAAGTCATCGAAGTGTTTGAGGGTATGATAACCCCAGATTAATTGATCAGTGCGATGAGCATCCATAAAACCAATGTTTTTATTCTGCTCAACTAATTGATTAAACTGTTCATAGAGATGATGCCAATATCCTTTAATATCCGCTTGAACTTTTGGCACATAACGGGAAATAAAGCCGGTATCTAAATGCCATTTGCCGACATAAAGGGGAATTTGAATCCCAAACCACCACATATATTCGGCATAAATACGCCAACTCATGATACTAGCATGACCTAATTGTTTATCATGGTGTTCAATGAGATGATTATTGAGTCGAGTATAGGTAAGGTTAAAGTCATTGTAAGCAGCCCGTTTTTCTTCTGTATCCGCTTCTCCTGCAAGTTGAGAACGAATAATTTCCGTGATACTTTCAATCGCAAAAGCAATCATACTTGTTCCCAAAGAGTAAAAGGGATCAAAAATACAAGCAGCATCTCCAACTACATACCAATTATCTTGAGAAAACATCGTTTTGCTAGTATGGGAAACTCTAGGAAGATAATGAAAATCGACATTTTCTCCAGAGGTAACTAAGCGATAAAGTAGATTGTGATTGGCTTTTAGGAAAGCATAAAACTTCTCTTGAGTGTTAATTTGACCGTTGGCAATAACACTGCGATGTTGAGCAATTCCAATAGAGATTTCTTGGGAGTCTTTTTCTGTGGGAATCATCCATAACCAATGACCATGACCAAACCAATGATTGGTAGCATAATAATGGCTACAAGTTGCTCCATAAGGGTCATAACCATCATGAAAAATGGTGCGATCTATATTTTTAACCCGTACCCAAGCCGATCCCGTATCAACTCCAAATAAATTATCTGCACCTACAATAACGTTATCAGTTTTATGGCCAATAATAAACTTACGTCCTGCTGCATCAACAAGGTGTTTTGCTCTCAGTTCGTGATAATTTCCGTCAATCATTTTAACTTTGACGGTGTGCATCTCATCAGTAGGAGTAATGTCCACATCAACCACACGGCCTTGATAGAAACTTGCTCCCATTTTCTTATTCATTTTGAGCAAATCCCGTTCAAATTTTGCCCGGTTCATTTGAAACGTGCCAAGGGGAAATTGTCGATTCGCCCAAATATGATAATAATCATCAATGGTGTCAGTTTTATCTGCATCTTTTGCCCAATGAAAATTAAGAGCATATTTAGGGGGATGATTTTCGATCATATATTCGTATAAACCCAATTCTTTGCAGACAAATAGGGTGGCAATTTCCACCATTGATTCGCCAATTTTGAGGTCTTTATTAGTTCTTTCTTCGGGACGAGGATCGATCAGTGCAATTCTAATGTTGGGAACATTTAGAAGCAAGTGTCTTGCTTGACAGACCCCGGCGAAACCTGCTCCCATAATCACAACATCATAAACTTTTGTGTCAGTCGTAACCATTGGTGAAATTCTCCTAAAATGTGATGAGGAAGAGAGTGAATAAGAAAGAATACAAGAAAAAGTTAAAGATATAATTCTCCTAGTCGGGTTGCTAATTCAGCAATGGTGGGATAGTTAAAAATGACCACAGGATTTAATTCCTTTCCGAGCCATTTTTCTAAGCGTCCTAATAAAACTAACGCTTTTCGTGAGTCGAGTTCATAATTATCAAAAGGTTCTTCAATATCAATGTCATCAAGGTCAACATCGAGTTGTTGAGCAAACTGATCAACGAGCCAGTTTTGAATGTCTTCAACGGTAGAAGGAGATTGAACAGTTGTCATCATGGGTTAAGTTCCTTTAACGTGAAAAAAGTGTTTTAGCAAACTAAGATTGCTTAACTTATATTCCTAGTTTATTCCTCTACCCATTGATCAGCCATGTTTTATTTTTCGCCAAAACTGGATTTTTTTTATTCCTATTTTTTATAGCCAAATTTAGTACATTTTTACTATATAAATATAATCGAAAAACCTAGCAGACAATACAAAATATTATCCATTAAATTTCAACTCCTTTTTTCTTACAATAAAAGGTAACAAAATTAAGTTGCTAGTTACTAGGTAAAAATTATGATAGAGACTCATGTTCTTAACCCATCTGTTACAGAGATTTATTCCACTACTCAACCGATTGAAACCGCTCATAAATCTCCGCAAATGCTCCAAGAATTATTAACTTCAGCCGTTGTACAGCTTGAAACAGAACTGCAAGATAAGCTAGAAAAACTGCTATCTAAACAGGAGTATCAGTTGTTAAAAATTGGAGAGAATATTAATAGCTTGACACAGGAATTAGAGCAAGCAATTTCTGAATTTCTCCAAATTGCCCAACAAGCAAATAAAACCTATAGTTCTCTACAGTTTTTGGGTCAATTTGTTGAACAAAAACCTAATAACTCACCCAATAAAGGAAGCCAAGATACCGTTAGAGTGGTTTATAGTCATGCCGCCAAATTACCGATTCCTGTGGTAGAAAAATATGGCTTAGGGTTTATCCTAAACTATAAAACGGTTGATTTATCCCAACTAGGTATTACCCTTTCACTCTCTCGTCAATCTCCGTCTCTTCCTGCCATCAAACAGGGATAATTTAAGCACTACTAAGGTGGGCATTGCCCACCTCAATCATGATTATGTAAGGTGTAAAGTTTAAATACTGGGACTTAAACGATCAACAAGAGTATAATAGAGTATAATCGTTAAAGAGTAAGCACTTTACGTTGAAAAATCGGCGATGAAAGAGACAACCCCAGCCGCAATGCCCCCATGCTTTGACCGATGGTGTCGGCGGTTTGAC
>NZ_JADBUE010000254.1:0-13092 GCF_020245805.1 Microcystis sp. M179S2
TAGTTGATGATAGGTGGTGCGTTACGACGGATTGTTACCTTCAAGTCAAAGCAGCAATTTTTGCCGTCTAACGCACCCTACTTTTTACTATAAAAAGCACCTCCTAGATATGAGGTGCTTTGGGGACGGAGAGAGAGGGATTCGAACCCTCGTTAAAGTTACCCCTAAACAGCATTTCCAGTGCTGCGCCTTCAACCGCTCGGCCATCTCTCCAATTGAGGTCACGATCATCCATCCTACAGCAAATGCTGCCGATCTGTCAAATTATTTTTCTTTTTGCGACGATGACCGATCAGGTTACACTTCATCTGGACGGGAAACGCTGTCAGTTAAGCATACTCTAGATATTGATTTAAGATTGCGGCTGTAGCTAGACCAGTTTTTTGCCAACTAAACTCATTGGCTCGTTTTTTGCCTAGATAACTTAATTTTGACTGTAATTGTCGATCTTGAGCGATAATTTTCAGGGCATCGGCCAGGGCCTCGACTCGATAGGGATCGATTAAAATTGCCGCTGTTGCCGTGACTTCGGGCAAAGATGACAAATTTGAGGTAATGACGGGTGTACCGCAGGCCATAGCCTCTAAAACGGGCAATCCGAAGCCTTCCCAGAGACTGGGGAAGACTAAAGCAGTGGCTTGACTGATCACCTTGGGCAGCTCATCGTAGGGGATATAATCGAGAAATTTAATGCGATCGCTGACTGCTAATTCTTGCGCTTGTTGTTGTAAATTGGGGGTATAACGGCGATCAAAGCTGCCGGCAATCCAAAGATGATAATCTGTTAAATCTGGGGGTAGTTGGGCAAAAGCGGCGATTAAACGCGGTAAATTTTTATAGGGATTGGGACGACCGAGATAGAGAAAATAGGGATGCTCTGGCTTATTATTTTCCATAGGGCGAAAGTGATGATTATCATAGGCTAGGGGAATAGAAGTAATTTTATCGGCGGGAATTTGATAATATTCAGTGATATCTTTGGCCGTTGCCTGAGAGTTACAGATAATGTGTTTTGCCTGTTGTAATACCTGCGGCACATAATAACGGAAATAGTGAGTTAAGGGGGAAGTAAAACTGGGAAACCGCAGGGGAATTAAATCGTGTACCATGACGACAAAGCGACAGGGAGAATTTATTGGCGCTTCCGGGAGGGGAGAAAAGAGTAAATTGGCCTTTAATTGTCGGTAAATTGACGGTAACTGCCACTGAGTCCAGAGTAAGCGTTTTAAATGACCTTTCGCTCCTCGATCGGGGCCGAGACCCTTGGGGATAGAATAACAGTTAAAGTCGGGATAACTATTAGCTGTTAGTAGGGTTGGTTCTAAATTTTTCAGGTAGGGTAAGAGGTTAAGAATGTAGGTACTGATTCCCGTGGGTTGGGGAAAAAGTACCGAGAGATTAATTAATAACTTATGCTGTGTATTCACTAATTACCCTGTTGATATTTGCTGAGAATTTCTGAGATATATTGGTAGCCTTCCAGTCCAATTGATTTAATCAGGGAGGAACGTTCCTGACTGAAAGTCTGTTCAAAAGCTGCGATATTTTTGCCGCGAATAACCGTTAATAGACTAGCAGCTTGTCGCCATTCTACGGCACCGATTTCGTGTAGCCAATACATTCCTAGAGAACCCATATAAATTGCCTGTTCAAAATTCTTGTCTTGATAGTAAGCTTCGCCTAAATAAGTTAGTAATAAACCTTGCAGATATACATCTCCGTAGTATTTGGCTGATTCCAATCCTTGCAGGAGAATATTAATCGCTTCTTGGGGTCTTTCGAGGATAATATATGCTAGACCTAAACTGCTACAACAAAGGGATTTACTCTGCCAATCTTGGAGACTTTCCGCTAACTTTAATCCCTGCTGTAAATACTCGATCGAACTTTGATAAATTTCGGGATCGTATCTCTCTAACTGTTGCGCTTCCTGTACCTGACTATAACCCAAATTAGCTAAAGCGTTAGCCTGTCCTAAACTATTACCCTGTTGACGACTTAAAATTAAAGCTCTCTGACTTAAATTAATCGCTTCTGTATAGTTTTTCTGGATAGCATTGAGACGGGATAAATGGTTTAAATTAGCTATTTCACAAGCATAATCCTGTTGTTGACGGGCAATTTCTAAAGCTTGTTGATGACATTCTCTGGCCTGTCGATAGTCGCCGCGAATGCGATTAGAATAGGCAATTAAAGTTAAAATTCTCGCCTTTTCTCCCGTGCCTTCCACATAACGCAGAGGAATTGATAAATAGTCTAACGCATCCTTGAGATAACTGCCAGAAAAGGAGGCAAAAATTCCTCCGTATAAAGGAAAATAATCCCGTTGAGCAAAGGTTCTCAGAATTTGTAAAGCCATCTGAAAACAGCCCCGACTATAGAGAGAATTTTTACTAACTTGCTCGAAACTATTGGTTAACAGCGACCAAATTAAAGCAAAGGTGAGAAAGGTAGAGATGGATAATTTGGCTCCTAATTTTTCGCTATAGATGCGCTGATCAAAAAAGTTAATTAGTCCTCTTTGGATATATTGAAAAACAATAGCAGTTTCTACCCAATCGGTTAAAGTTAAATCCTGAGTGAGAGGATCAAAAGCTTGTTGATTAGCTAAACTTTCTAAGACTCGTTTTAACCAAGAGGGATTAACTTTACTTGCCCAAATTTGCCAAGGAGTCACTCGCTCATTATCATTAGTAAAACCAAGATTGCGATTTTGTTCGTAGAGCCAACTGGTGAGATCATTCGATAAATTTGACCAAGTATTTAACCCCAGATTAATCCCCGTGGCAATTTGCCATAAATCCGCTTCTCCCCGCTGCTGAGAAACTGTCTGTAAATGCTTGGCTAACTGTTGCAATTGTTCTAGGGTTAAAGCATTATTTTGATTGGGATCAATTAAATTTACTAAAGTCAGTAAACGATCCTCTCGATCGATTTTCACCAGATTATCGATCGCCGCTGCAGTGAGAGAATTTTTCTGATTGGTTTTTTGATATTTTTCCCATTCACTTTCGATCGTTTCCAGGGCCCGCAAAACCCTAGTCGCTTTAATTTTTGTTTCTAACTGTGAGCGAGTAACGATTATTTTTTCGGTTAAACAACGCTCAAAAATTTCTCCTGTGCCATTTTTTACTGCCTCGGCTAAAAGGTTATAAACCTGTGATTTAGCCCGAATTTTTCCTTCTAAAGTTAGATTGACAATGCGCTCAATTAGTGCCTTATAAGTTTCGTTGAAGTTATCTCTATTTTCTGTCATAGGGGGTTTTTCAGTTATCAGTAAACAGTAATCAGTAATTAGGGAGCGGTAAACAGCAATCAGTAATCAGTGAACCGAAAACTCACCTCTGATCACCGAGTCACTGATCACCGATAAGGCTGATATTTGGGAGAATTGTCTAGAAATCATGACAAAAGTTCTTTAATGGTTGAGCAGGCACGAGATAAGATAATCTATGTATAGAATTTAACAAAAAATCTGGTTAACGGACATTGATCAAGTCGATAGCGCAGTGTCAAACAAGTTCTTTTCCCGCTCAGGTATGGCAATTAGATCACGGCTTAACCGTAATTCATCAGTACTTACCCGTGACTCCTGTGGTGGTGGTGGATGTGTGGGTGAAAGCAGGTGCGATCGCTGAACCCGACCCATGGTTAGGTATGGCCCATTTTCTCGAACACATGATCTTTAAGGGGACGAAAAAACTTCCCCCCGGACTCTTTGACTATTTAATCGAAAATTGTGGCGGCATGACCAACGCTGCCACCAGTCACGATTACGCACACTTCTATCTCACCACCAGTGTGGATCAAATTGAACATACCTTACCCCATCTGGCCGAAATTCTCCTCCATGCTGAGATTGACGATGAGGAATTCTATCGGGAAAAAGATGTAGTTTTAGAAGAATTACGGGCCTGTTATGATGATCCCGATTGGATTGCCTACCAAACCCTCTGTGGAAGTATCTATCAAAACCATCCCTACGGACGCTCTATTCTAGGGGATCAACCCTGTTTAGAGCAATTAACCCCCAATCAAATGCGCTGTTTCCATCGCACCTATTATCAACCGGAAAATATGTGTGTGGCGATTATCGGGGGAATCGAACCCCAAGCAGCTTTAGAAATTATCCGGCAATCTTTTCGGGAATTTCCCGTCCCCTCGGAATCCCCTGCGAATCTAGTGGCTGCCGAACCCCCCCTGATCGAAATTCGTCGTTCCCAAGTATATTTACCCCACCTAGAACATTCTCGTCTCTTGATGGGATGGATTGGACCAGGATGCGATCGCCTAGAAGATGCCTTTGGATTAGACTTGCTTTCGGTAATTCTTGCTGGGGGACGCTGTTCGCGGTTAGTGCGACAGCTGCGGGAAGAAGCGCAAATCGTCCTCGATATTAACAGTAATTTTTCCTTGCAACGAGATTCCAGTCTCTTTACCATCGGCGCTTGCCTATCTAGCCCACAAACTGAGACAATTGAAGGTATTATCTGTGAACATCTCCAATATCTGCACGATGATCCCGTCACCCCCGCAGAATTACACCGCACTCAACAGTTATTAGCTAACGATTATATTTTCTCCACAGAAACCCCGGGCCAATTAGCCGGACTTTATGGATATTATCAAACCCTGAGAGCTGCCGATCTAGCCACGAGCTATCCCCAAGTTATCCAAAGTTTGCAACCGTCAGATCTCCAGCGTCTGGCTCGTCAGTATCTCTCCCCGGAGCGATATGCTATTACAATAATGCAACCCTGTGAATAAACGATGTCCGCTTCCCCCATTCACCGCTTAACCTTAGAAAATGGCATCACCCTTTTAGTGGTGGAAAATACAGCCGTGGAGTTAGTTGCAGGGAGGATTTTTCTCAAAAATGCGGGTACTCGTTGGGAAAAAACGGAAAAAGCGGGTTTATTTCGTCTTTTGGCGGTGCTGCTCACCAAAGGTACAGAAAAGTTATCTTCCCTAGAAATTGCCGATCGAGTTGAGTCCACGGGGGCCGGTTTAAGTGCGGACACGGGGACCGATTATTTTGTGGTTAGTTTAAAGACTGTTACAAAGGATTTTTTAGATATATTGCGTCTAGCGGCGGAAATTATTCGTTTTCCCAGTTTTCCCCCCCCAGAAATCGAATTAGAGAAAAATCTCACCCGTCAAAGTATTCGCTCTCAATTGGAACAGCCTTTTAATGTGGCTTTTCATCAATTACGCGCCGCTATGTACCCCGATCATCCCTATGGTATGTCTTTATTGGGTACGGAGGCAACGGTTGCTCAATTGCAACGGGAGGATATGCAGGCCTATCATAGTCGCTTTTTCCGTCCCGATAACTTGGTAATTAGTCTTTCTGGCCGTATTACCCTAGAGCAAGCAGTAAAAGCAGTGACGGAAATTTTTGGCAGTTGGTCAATTCCAGATATTCCTTTATCTAGTTTACCCCCGGCCGCTTTTGATTTTCAGCCCACCTGTTTAACTACCGTCCAAGCTAGTCAACAGGCGATCGTTATGTTAGGATACCCCGGCTCTTCTGTGCAAGAGGATGATTATGCGGTTTTAAAATTATTGAGTACCTATCTGGGGAATGGTTTATCTAGTCGTTTATTCGTGGAATTGCGAGAAAAACGGGGATTAGCCTACGATGTTTCCGCTTTTTATCCCACCCGTCTCGATTCTTCCCAATTTGTCATTTATATGGGAACTGCACCCCAAAATACAGCGATCGCCGTGTCGGGATTGCGTCAGGAAGCAGAAAGGTTATATAAAGTAACTTTGAGTGAGGAGGAGTTACAGTCAGCTAAAAATAAGTTATTGGGTCAATATGCTCTCGGTAAACAAACTAACGCCGAAATCGCTCAGTTATACGGTTGGTATGAAAGCTTAGGTTTGGGGATTGAATTTGATCGCACTTTCCTGGATTCTATTAATCAGATTACTGCCGAACAAGCGCGATCGGTAGCCAGTAAATATTTTCAAAATCCTTACATTTCTCTAGTTGGCCCAGAAAATGCGATCAACGAAATTCTCTAGTAAGAGCAAAAAGCGGCAATAAAAAACTATTGCCGCTGCTATTTTTGATTAACTCCCCGGGTGGGATTCGAACCTACGACCAATCGGTTAACAGCCGACCGCTCTACCACTGAGCTACCGAGGAAGGCTACTCACAATTAATAATTATAATCATAAGTCCCTCAATAATGCAAGTGCTTTCTGGATTTTTTCTCAAAAAAATTTCTGGTGCTGGTAGCGGTGGGCGGAGAATCAACTATTGTGGAGATAAGGACACCATTAAGTCTAGTCTATGCTTGCCCATCACCGCCGTCCCGTTTCCTTCTGTCTGCTCTCGACAGATCTACCCATCCTCTCCACTTTAGACACTGCCGCTACCCTCTACCAAAAGGATCGCCACCGGTTTCATCTTCTCCTCAATCAACCACCAGTCGCTCTCGCAGAAATAGAGACACTTAAACCCAAAAATAATCAAAATAAATTAATTTGGCTGGAAATTTCGGCCAATCGGGTAATTATGACCATGCAGGGCCAGGGAAAATTCGCCTATCGTCATTTTTGGGAGCAAGGGGTTTTTGGTGTCAGTCGCTACTGGTTAAATGCCGAAAGTCCTCAACCGGGTTACGCTTTTCGCCTCCGCAACTATACCCGTAGTCTCAAATTAGAGGGGAATAATTTCCCCGAATATTTGCGTCTAGAGTACGAATTATGGTCAGATAACCTGATTTTAGGTCATTATGTCCTTCATTTGCAAGTACACCAATAAATAGGGTTGGCTGAATAGAGCTAAAAACCTTGTTGGATAAAACTTTTGGACTTTTTGTCCTCAAAAAGTGCCAGCCACGAAAGCGATCAGTGGCAAAATTTAGGCACTTTTTCCCCGAAAATTAGGTAATTGTGGGGTGGATTGAAGACTTAGTGCTACACTTCCCGAAAAGTCTATTTTATTTGAGCTTGTTGTTAGGAATCCACTTAAAAGACGTTGTTTAATCTGGCTAATACGCTCTTGGGCGTGATATGGGGAAAAGTTCTGGGGATTGCGCTAAAATGGGGGAATATGCCGAAAGTTTCCACCTATCGTTACTCTGGAGAGTGTTAGACAGAAAGTTTCTGTATAATATGTAGTTAGGCGGTGCGAAAGGTCAGTAGTTAAGGAGCGAACCCGGAAAGTAGTAGGAGTACAGCACATGAAGTGGAATTGGAATACACCGGCTTGGGAGACCCCCATCGGCAAGGCCGATGGGGTAGAGCTGTTTTGTTTGCCTGGCAGTATAGTTCCTGAAGAGGGCTGGCCTGACACGTTCTGGCGCCACGTCAGCGAGAGACATCTTCTTCTTGGAGTTAAAGCTCAGCGAGTGATCCGCCTCTTTCGGGAACTTGAGCCAGGCGAGTCGGCGCGTTGCCACTTTCCGCCGTGGGGGCTGGCGTTCTATGAGTGGGATACCCTGCTCTTCGCGGCGACCCTCTGCTACGAATGCAACAACGCCTACATTTACACTGCTCAGGGCAAGGAGCTACGCGCCTTCGATCCAGCTGGGCCGAACGCTGCCCGACTCCGCGACGTTCTGAAGCAGCATCTGCCGCTGTAGTGCGATCGCTATCGCCGTAGTGCGATCGCCGCTCTGGTAGGGTGCGTTCGCTAATGCAAGTCCTGCTACTCCAGAGATCGATTTTGGGGAACGCACCATGCACATTGATGGCAGCTGTCAGTCTAAGTGCGATGCCGAAGAACGTAGAAGCATGAAACCCAAGGACTGATCATGTTACGCTACCGCCAACCCGTCCTACAAATAATTTTGCCTCCCTACTTATTCCAGAAAGCGGATTTCTTCGCTATTTTCTAGGTATCTTTCTCCTTGTCCTTTTTCCCTTTTTTAAGAAAAGGTAGAGCACCGAAAACCACTCCTGTACCCAGGATAGTTAAGGATGGTTCAGGCACTGGTTGATACAAGTGATCGCCGTTAATCTTCCAGTTCGATCGCGTATCTTTTGATCCAATCGGTCAATCTAGCGAAACCCTCCTCATAGGTTTCGAGAGCGCCCGCAAGATCGAGAAAGAAAGTGACCGTTTCTGCTTCGCTGGCGTTCAAGCGATAGCCGTTCTTTCGCAAAAAAGTTGAAACGGCGGCTAGAGCTATACGTTTATTACCATCGCAGAAGCAATGATTTTTGATAAAACCGTAGCCATAGGCCGCCGCTAACTTAAAAATCGATGATTCGGGTTCGTACTGAAAAAAGAATTTTGGCTTATTGACAGTGGACTCTAACAGGGTTGGGTTTAAAACTCCAGGAGTCCCCCCGGTTCGAGCGATTAAAGTTTCCTGAATCACCCTAATCGCATCGCTCGATAACCATTTCGGTTCCTCGATCATTATTTGGCGAGTTCCTTGAAGGCGTTGCGGTACTGAGAATAAGTATCTTCAAAAGCTTTCATGGTTTCTTCAAAATCGGGATCAAAGCTAGAAATTCTGTATCCATCTACAGATTCAGTGATATAAATCTGATCCCCTTCCTCTACGTTCAGTCGGGATAAAACCTCTTTCGGTAAGATCACGCCTATGGAATTGCCAATTTTTCGGAGCGTTAGACTTGTCATAACCTATAGCCTCCCGTAGTTTATGTTATGACAAATGTTATAACATAATTAACTCCCCAAACGGAATTATTTTGAAGAGAAAGACTTCCGATCGTGAAAGCCGCTCTTGCATGGTGCGTTCCCTAATGCAAGTCCTGCTACTCCAGCGATCGCTTTTGGGGAACGCACCATGCACATTGATGGAAACTGTGAAGTTAGAAGCATGAAACCCAACCCCCGATCATGTTACGTTACCGCTAACCCATCCTACAAATAATTGTGCCTCCCTACTTATCAAAAAAATGTTTTATATTATGCTTGAAATTTCTAAAACCTCTCTTCAAGTATTAGGCAGTGAAATATTTAATCAGATAAGCAAAAGTAAATAACTAAAAACAAAACATTTATTAAATCAAAAAAGGTTGAACATGGTAAGAAATGCGACAAATAAATTATTGCAAAATGCTAAAAAACTAAAAAGTGACGAGTTTTATACACAACTTTCAGATATAGAAAGTGAGTTGCAACATTATAAAATTCATTTTGAAAATAAAGTAGTTTATTGCAATTGCGATGACCCCCGAATTAGTAACTTTTTTAAGTATTTTGCTGCAAACTTCAAAAAATTAGGTCTAAAAAAAATCATAACATCTTGTTATCGAGAACAAGGGAGAGATTTATTTAATACAGAAGAAGGTGAAAATGGTTTTTTCTTTGAATATACAGGTACAGAGAGAGAAAAAAATAAACCTATTTCCCCTGACATTGTTTACTTTAATGGGGATGGAGATTTTCGTAGTCCTGAAAGTATTGAACTATTAAAAAAGTCTGATATTGTTGTTACTAATCCCCCATTTTCATTATTCAGAGAATATGTAGCTCAATTAGTTAAATACGACAAAAAGTTTTTGATAATTGGCAATATTAATGCAATAACCTATAAAGAAATTTTCAAACTAATTAAAGAAAACAAAGCCTGGTTAGGAATAAATCTTGGTAGAGGTATTTCTGGTTTCATTGTTCCCGAACAATATGAACTTTATGGAACAGAGGCTCGTATTGACAATTCTGGAAATAGAATAGTTTCTCCAAATAATTGTTTATGGTTAACCAACTTAGACACATCAAAACGACAGGAAGATATGGCTCTGACAAAAAGATATTTTGGCAATGAATCTGAATATCCAAAATATGACAATTATGATGGAATTAATGTCAATAAAACCCAAGACATTCCCTTAGACTTCAAGGGGGTTATGGGTGTACCAATAACATTTTTACATAAATTTAATCCCGACCAATTTGAAATAATTAAATTCAGGAAGGGGAATGATGATAAAGATTTATCAGTAAATGGGAAATGTCCTTATTTTAGAATACTAATCAAGAATAAACGAATCCAAACTGAATATATTGATTTAACAGGGTAAGCGCATCTTAACAATCCTTGACAAAATGAACTTTATGTGAGTTGCCTACCCAGGATTCAAGCATATTTGAGGAGAATTTGCCATCTCAATTGTTAAGCAAAAATCGACCCATTTGGTCGATACTATTCTGATTGACCGGTATCAATTGAAATGCCCACGCGGCCCATAAAATTGGCCAATTGTCAATAAGTGTTTTTGCTCTACGGTATTGCATCAAGTTAGAATAACATTTATTGGACTGATGTTTACTCAACTGGCATTGGGTTGAGTACCGATCACCCAACCTACCAAACTGTAACCTTTATTCTGTATGCTTTTTAGCGAATAAGGTAAGCATAACATTGCTGAGAGGGCGAGCGCTGATTGGCTCGCTCAAACCCTAATCAATTCGTTAACCTCAAAATGGTCTTTTTGTACTAATAAATATTCGAGTAGAACGCTCAATGCGTTTGCTAGAGTGCATTTGAGACAATTGATCAAATTTTCGGTTTGAGAAATGAGCGCAGCGTGAGTTCAATGATTTTAGCTGATGTTATTGGTGATTTGGCCATGCCCACAAGGGATCGCATTACCACTTCATAAAGGGTGGTGGACTGAAGGGATGTTTTGCAAACCACTCGCGTGCGCCTTTTATGAGAAAGCGGTGAAATCCGTTATTTGGAATGGCCTTTTTGACCTCGCTCACATAGGCGGGAGGAATGCCGAACTTAAAGAAACCAAGGGAGAAATCAACTAAATCGCCCCTTCTGAAGAGTTCCACCAGCGGATAGCGGTCTGTCTTGTAGGTGCGAACCTTGTGGTGCATCTCGACCATTAGTCCAATTTCCTCAGACCATTCCTGTTGCCCAGTTTCGGATAAGTACCTCTTTACTTCAGACACCGAAGGTGGGATGTAGTCCACGGTATGAGCCGACCAAAGACCTAGATCGTGAAAGCAGGCGGCGATCGCCAACTTGGTCTTTTCTTCTTCGGTGCAGGAATGGAGTGCCAGACAGAAATTGAACATTCGATAGACATGACCCCTGTAACCCAAGTAGTCATCACCGATTCGGTCTTTCCATGCAGCGAGAATTTCTTCTATGAGATCGTTCTTGGTCTCTATGTCCATGCACGCTCTTAGTTCGTAGATTATCTATTTATTGGCATTGTAACCCATTGGAAAAAGCTCCGAATAGATCAAGCCAAAGTCAGGTGCGTTACTTAACGCGCCTTTTTGCTTTTGATCATGGTGAATTTGTGGTTGTTATGCGTTGCGCTAACACATCCTGCCTTGCTGCTATTCTGGTCAGTTATTCTTTACAGTAATCAGACGCGATCGCAGATGCAGCAGGATCAACAGTTTCCCAGTGTCGGTAGTCAGACTAAAGGGCTTTTGGTTAATGCGGATGGTTCTGTGGATATCTATTTCGGGCCGAAACCGCCTGCTGGCAAGGAGAATAACTGGGTGCAGACAAATCCGGGCACGGGTTGGAACACGATTCTTCGGCTTTATGGCCCGCTTGAGCCTTGGTTTGACAAGACTTGGCGACCAGGGGAGATTGAGTTATTGAAATAGTCCTATCCCGAATATTTCTTGATCGCCGATCTGTAGGTTGGGTTGAGGTGACAAAACCCAACATTACCTTTTTACCAAATTACCACCCGATATCTGAGTTATAATCAACACCATCAATATCAAGCTTGACAGACCACTAGATATCACACTTAATATTATGCTGCTGAGGGTACTTTATGTCTAATGCTTCCGACAATGAATCTCCGTCCCAGAAGTCTCAACCAGGAACCGATGAAAAAGTGTTCGATTGGAAAGTCCCTGCTTTAATCGGTGTATTGTTGCTATCTGTAGTTGTTCTAGTTGAGACAGGCATATTGAAATGGGACTGGATAGGGATTTCAGCAAATCAGGAAATTAGCAGGGTTGAGGAGCATACACCGCCCATAGATAAAGACAAGGTTTCCAAGTACACAGTTACGACCAAAGAGATACCAGCGAAAAGCCTCTGGGATTGGCTGGGCTTATTAGGTGTGCCTCTTGTTCTTGCGGGATTGGGTTATTGGTTTCAGGATAAGGAAAAGGACCGTGAAGACAAGAGGCAAGAACAGCTAAAGAAGAATGCTAAACAAAATCGAGACAAAGACTTGCAAATTGCAGATGACAAACAAAAAGACGAGACTCTAAAGAACTACTTTGACAGCATGAAAGAATTGCTGCTCGAAAAAGGGTTAAAAAGAAGTTCTCAGGAAGGCGATGAGGTTAGAAATATAGCTCGTATTCTGACTCTGACTGTTTTTCGGCAGCTTGATGCTGAGAGAAACAGATTAGTGACAAGGTTTTTGCAAGAGTCAGGGCTTATCGCTTATGGCAAAGATAAATCCCTTCCCGTCCTTGACTTAAAGGGTGCCATGCTCGGTAGTGTAAGAATGCCCAATTCTTACAGGGAACGTCCTGTAGACCTTGATTTTGCCGACTTCACTGGTGCCAACCTCACTGGTGCCGACTTCACTATTGCCAACCTCACTGGTGTCTTACTCAGTGGTGCCAACCTCACTGGTGCCGACTTCATTGCCGCCCACCTCCCTGTTGCCAACCTTAGTCATGCCGACCTTAGTCATGCCGACCTCACTGGTGCCGACCTCCAAGGTGCCACCCTCACTGATGCCAACCTCACTAGCGTCCGCTTCCGTACTGCCGACCTCCGTTTTGCCAACCTCAGTGGTGCTATACTTTTGGACGTAGATTTAAGTGAAGCAAAATCACTCACCGAAATACAGCTAGAAGGAAAAGAAGGAGAAAAACCACCGTTACTGTGCAGGGTCAAATTGCCCGAGGAATTTACAGACAAAGACAAATTCAAAGATCGGGATTGTGAAAAATTACCAGAAGTATTGAGAGAGCGTTATCCTGAACGGTTTAAGAATCTGGAGGAAGCTCAGGCATATGTAGATATAGTTTGCACGGCGGCTCTTCTGGTTTCTGTGTGGAAACGAGGTCTATACTGATAGTTTCTTATTTCAAAATAGTCCTAAAAGTCTTGCCCAGTAAGCATTTAACCTTACATAAGCAAGAATTATCACACA
>NZ_JADBUE010000255.1:0-9848 GCF_020245805.1 Microcystis sp. M179S2
ACGAGCGAAACAGGTGCAAGATTTTGAGAGAATCGTCGTTCAAAACCTTGCGTCTTCATCGGCCCGCGTCCTGTAGGGGCGAAGCATTCGGGCAATAACCTATCGGTGAAACCGTAGATTTTCTATCCGAATGCTTCGCCCGTACTTTTTCAGCAAGCCCTAAAGATTCCCACGATCATAGCACGGTCACTAGGGAGTGACTTGTAGATTTTGCAAAAATTTAAGGCCATTTTCGCTTTTGCTGATCAAAGAACGAGAGCGATCGAATAAAATACAACCGACCCTAAGATGACCGTTACTGTGGTTATAAACGTATTCTTGGCAACGGCGATCAATCGTATTAGCCATTTCTCCATAGATGCGTTCCACCCAATTATCGCCCGTTTGCCGGTCTAATTGACGCAGATATTCCAGACCGTTTTCGCTGGTGCTACTGTCAAAAATTTGCTGGAGATGGGGGGTAGCTAAACCCATTTTAGCGGCGTAGGCGGTAAGAATTTCCCGACGACCATCGGCGAGATGATGGTGAGTCTGAAAGATTCCCCCGGCAAGTTTAATTAATTTACCGTGATAACCAAACAAAAGAATTTCAGAGATTCCCTGTAATTGTGCCTCTAATAACATCGGCCCGATCCAATTGGCTGTTTTTACCAAAATATCAGGATTAATACCCATTTGAGGGGCTAAATCTAAGCCATTTTCCCCGATACAAAACACCAAGCGATCGAAACGACGGGATAAATTTTTCAATTGCTCGCGAAAGATTTCCAACTGTCCGGGAGCGCTGAGGGGTTGGGAAATGCCAGTGGTACCCAACAAAGATAACCCCTCTACCACGCCAAAAGCGGCGTTAGAAGTCCTTGTGGCCAGTTTTTTGCCTTCTGGAAGGATAATCGTCACTTTGATGCTTTCTTGGGGCAGTAACAGGGGTCTGAGGTTTTCTTGCAGCAGACGCTGGGCATAACTATAAATAGCTGATTTTCCGCCATTATCAACCTGGATGCCGATTCCTTCGCCGCCTTGAATCTCTATCTCTTGATTACCCGTCTTTATTTCTACTAACGCCCATATAGGGGTATTTCTAGTTAAATCTAAATTATCCCCCGGATCGCTGCGGGTGATGGCTAGGGCAGCATCGGGGTTCAGTCGGGCAACTTGTTCGATGGCAATTGTAACGGCTTCTGGCGGTTCTAAAAGATTAAAAGTAACGGAATTTAGCTCATTTTCGCCGTGGAGATGCTGGAGAGATGCGATCGCACTGGCACAGGCAAAAACCGGTAAAGTGTAACCCGAACGGGGTGGGGAGATAGACATAAATAGGGTTGATAGCCAATCAAATTAGCCGTAATCTGATTATAGAACTAGGGGGCAACCGCTGCTATTTTTGATGATTCTTTGACATCCTCACCACGCTATCTTTTTAAGGATAGTGGCTGAATGGGTTTGATACTTGACCAAAAAAATGCCTAATCGCTTAGGTCTTACCTCCATGTTGTCAACTGATTTTAATTATTTTCATTAGCAATAATTTGCTGAATTTGTTGTTTTAATTTAGGTAAATTATCTTTAATAACTCCCCAAACTTCATCTACATTGATTCCCGTGTAGCTATGGATTAAAATATCTCGAAACCCTGCAATTTTACGCCAAGTAATTTCAGGATATTTTTTTCTAATCTCAGGAGAGAGTTGTTTAACAGCTTCTCCAATGACTTCAAAACAGCGAATCACAGCATCTTGAATTAATAAGGATTGATAGAATCTGTCTTTTCCCTCCTGTGTATAAGATTCGATTCGTTCAATTCTGTCTAAAATATCACCTAAATAAATTAAGTCATCATTCATAAAGGAATCACCTCTTTCATGATTCTTTCCCGAAAACAATCTCGTAAACTGTTAATAGTAGCCACATCAACCTTACAGCCTAAATAATCTTCTAAGTCTTGAATTAAACCAATTCTATCTAATAAGTTGCGCCCTTGTTCCATTTCTACTAAAAAGTCAATATCACTGTCATTGCTGTCTTCTCCTCTGGCAACTGATCCAAATATTAGAATATTAAATGCTCCATGTTTTCGAGCAATTTTTATAATATTTTCTCGTCTTTCTTTAAGAAGTTGATAGCGTTTCATTTTCATAATTTCCCGAATCACTCAATAATTTTTTGGGCAAGCAATATTAATTTTTCCTACAATAATTATAGCATTTTGCCCGTACATAACCAATATAAGGGTTCAATTAGGCCAAAAGGTTGCCATTCTTGAGGATTTCTAATCACGGCCGATGTTCCCTCTTTACTTTTTGATTGAATAATTGAATTTGGTTCGCAATATTTACCAAATACTCCGAAGGATGAAGTGGTGAAATATTCGACTTTTCCCTTGTCCTCCTGAGTCCAATTTTCTAGAATTTCATACATTTTAGGAAAGCGTCTTTGCACCAGACCACGAGGATCATCTCGATTAACCCAAAGTTCTGATAAATCACATTTCGTGACAGTAAAAGCGATACGACAACCTTGAGGGTTACGCTGTGTTAAATCTGTAGTAAATTTTTCTAAAGACTTAGCATATACCTCATCTTCTCGATGAGATGTTCCATCTATTGGTAAGAAATATCCACCTATATCACTAAATAAATCATCATAATATTCTGTGAAGCTATGAGATGATGAAAACTTTCTAATATCTCTCAAGAGATTATCTGGCATATCGTAGATAGCAAATGAAACTTTTTCTGTATTTTTAGTCCAAAATAATCCTTTTATTTCCAGAGTAATAGTAAAACTATATAAAGGATGATCGTAAAATTGTGTTACTTCTAACATCACTTGCTCTTTTAAAATGTTTTCTGCCTTATAACTCAATTTTCTTTCATACGAGTCCGCACTAATCGGTGTTACTTGACAAGATAAAACCTTTTTAGATTTTACCTGATGTTTTTGATGATAAGCTAAAGTCGCAAGATAAGTGCTTAATCCTGCTGCAGAAGAACCTATACCTATGATAATAGTCATAACATTACCTCAGAGAAATAGTGTGTTTAAAAAGGTTGAACAACTAGACGATTAACCCCACCTACAAACCCATCAAAGACCAATTCAAGAAAAAGAAACTTAGCTCACATTGAGCAATTAATGGCGGTGGGAGCCTCACTTTCTTGGCCGAGTAAAAGGCAGTATAACTGAACTTCCCCGTTGACAAAAGGCCATAACATCTGCTGTAGGAGGGATTAAGAGTATTCAAGCAAATCGTCCCCAAGTCCTTCAATAAAGTCCGAAAACTAGGTCCGGGAAAGTTCTCTTAATTCCTTTTGGACATAATCTTAGGTTTTATGGCTAGGATTGTCTCTTGTCTTTTTTCTCCTCCTGTCTCCTCATCTAAGGGAAGATTGTTGATTTTTACAGGAGTTCTATTAATCTTTCAGCAATTGTAAGCGATAACGATACAAAGCCACAGGACGATTCGGCGCTTGGAAATAATCAGGAGATTGGGGGGAAAGATAAATGGCTGTCACCTGATCGCCTAGAATTTTATTAGGAGATAATAACTGATAGGCGGTGGTGGTTTCCACCTCATTAAGATAAGTATTGGTTTCTCCCCGGAAAATTTGTTGACTAATTTCTGTGGCAATAAATTGATTTCGGCTAGGAGTTTCGCTATTTCTGGCAATTACCGTGGAAATTAGTTGATGAGCGCCCCGTAAAAAGGTAATCTGACGATTGGGATTATTGGGGTCAGTTTTTACCGATAATACCGATTGATTACCTAAATAGGCGCGACTAATTGCTAAACCATTAAAGGATCGATCGGCCACAGTTGATGGTTTACTGATAATGGTGGATAAAAAGGCAGCATTTATCGGTCTGGACATAGCTTTCTCAATGAATCTCACTGGAAACTCGATCGATTGTTCTAGGTAACGACGATTACTTTCAAAACCAGGTGTGATAATCTGGGGAGCAAGAGGAGCGGTTAAATCGATCAGAGTACTGGTGACAGTCCAATTGCCTACCATCCAATCGGGATAAACTAAATCTCCGCTGGCAAAACTAACCACCGGTTTAGTCATCCAGCGAGGATAATCGGTTAAGCGATCGCTTAAATTTCCTGCCATAGACAATTTTAAATGGTTACTACAGCCTAGAATCAATACTAACAAGAACAAAATTATCCTTTGCATGGGTAAAAATATTTTTTAAGTAATATTCTTTAATTATGAACGATTTGATCAACTCCCAAGCCTTTAATCTCGATTCGGCAGTAATTCCCATCGCACCCACTGGTTTTAAATCGGGTTTTATTGGCATTATTGGTCGTCCTAATGTGGGCAAATCCACCCTGATGAATCAATTAGTGGGACAAAAAATCGCCATTACTTCTCCCATCGCTCAAACTACCCGCAACCGTTTACGCGGCATTGTCACCGGCGAGCGCTCCCAGATGATTTTTGTCGATACCCCCGGCATTCACAAGCCTCATCACGAATTAGGCAAAGTTTTAGTTAAAAATGCCGAAAACGCCATAAATTCTGTAGATTTAGTTTTACTTGTTGTCGATAGTAGTAATTTTTTGGGTAGTGGCGATCGCTATATTGCCGATTTACTGACTAAAAACCAAACTCCCACGATTTTAGGGCTAAATAAAGCCGATCAGCAACCGGAAGACCCGGAGCCTATCGACGATAGTTATCGCACCTTAGCGGCGGAAAATAACTGGCCTCTGCTCAAGTTTTCGGCACTGGAGGGGACGGGAATCGAAGAACTGCAAAATCTGTTAACTGATTCCCTCGAAGTCGGTCCCTATTACTATCCCCCCGATTTAGTCACCGATCAACCGGAAAGGTTTATTATGGGCGAATTAATCCGCGAACAGATTTTACGGCAAACCCGTCAGGAAATTCCCCATTCTGTGGCAGTGGTGATTGAACGCGTCGAGGAAACTCCCGCTTTAACCAAGGTTTTTGCCGCCATTAACGTGGAACGAGCTTCCCAAAAAGGGATCGTCATCGGTAAAAATGGCAGTATGTTAAAAGCGATCGGCTCTTCGGCTCGATCGGCTATTCAAAAGTTAATCGCCGGGGAGGTATATTTAAAATTATTTGTGAAGGTAGAACCAAAATGGCGACAATCTCGCTCACTTTTAGCAGAATTTGGCTATCGCACCGAGGAGTGAATTGGGGTGTAGGGTGTAGGGTGTAGGGTGTGGGGTGTGGGGTGTAGGGTGTGGGGAGAAGGAAGAATAAATAAAAATAATCTCCTGAAGACTGAAGACTGATAATTTTCATTTTTGTAGTAGAATGGAGAGCCACTAATAACCGATTTCTGGAATAATGACCGATATTAAAACCCTAATTAAACAGGTACACCAAGAGGCAAAAAAAGAGGATTTTCCCATCGATACCCTAATTTACCAAGAGGCCAAAAAAGACCCCTTTGAACCGGTTTTGTATGCAGGTAATCTGGCTAGTCAGTTATGCTTTTTTGGGCGGGATTTAGGACGAGATGAAGTGTATGCAGGACAACCTTTGATCGGGGCTGCCGGTAGAATGGTGAGAGAGGGATTTTTTCAAGCTTGGCAGGGGAGAAAATCTCATGATCGTCAAGAGTTATTATCCGTGTGCGATCGAATTTTCCTAACTAATACAGTTCCCTACAAACCTCCGGGTAATAAAGCTTATTCTGGGGAAGTGAAAGATCGTTTTCGTCCATTTATAGAAAAACTGCTCGTTTTTTATTGGCAAGGTGATCATATCATTCCCCTTGGCACGGAAGCTTTTAAATGGTTTGAACCCTACGGTAAACCGAAAGAAGTAGATAAATTCTATCTTGATAAAGAACGCTTTACCAAAAAACTGCTAGTTACCCTTACCGCTACCGATGAAGATGGATTAAAACAGCAAAAGAAAGTGACTTTATTGCCTCTCCCCCATCCCTCTCCTCTCAATCAAAGATACTATGCTCTTTTTCCTGATTTATTACAAAAAAGATTAACTGAATTTGCCTTTTAACTAATGAGAATTTACGGCAATCGTCCCATAAAAACCCTAGCAGGACAATTAACCCGTCCGACGACAGCAAGGGTGCGAGAAGCTTTATTTAATATCTGGCAACAGAAATTATCCGGCTGTCGTTGGTTGGATCTTTGTGCGGGTAATGGTTCCATGGGTGCGGAAGCTTTATGTCGAGGTGCGAGTCTAGTAATCGGAATTGAACAATCAGGACGCGCTGGCGAAATTATCAAGGAAAATTGGCGCAATTTAGCAACTTCTCCCCAGCAATTCCAAGTAATTCGGGGGGATGTACTGACAAAGTTAGCCACTTTAGCGGGGAAAAGTTTTGATTTAATTTATTTTGACCCTCCCTACGAAAGCGGTTTATATTTACCGGTACTAACTGCCATCTCTCAATTTAATTTATTAGATTCTCTGGGGGAAATTGCCGTGGAACATAATCCCAAATCTTGGCAAGCAATTAATCTAGAAGGTTTAACCATTTGTCGTCAGAAACGCTACGGCAATACCACCTTAACTTTTTATCAAAAAGCAGATGTCTCCTGACCACTGACTCTTAAGGTTTGATCCCCCCTGCCCCCGTAGGGTTGATTCATGAATCAACCCTACCTTCCTAGGGAGAAGGGAGAATAAATAAAAATAATCTCCTGCCGACCGCCGGAAATGGTCAATTTTATTTGGCAACCCAGAAAAATTATTATTTCTCAACAAAATCACATAATTTGTCACTTTTCTTGACAATTATCCTGAGCAACCCGAGAAACTTTCTGGCAACCGCAGTTAATCGCCCCCTGTTTAAGCTATTTAAAGAAAAATCAGAGCTTATTTCGATAAAATTCGCAGTAAATAGGCTATAGCCTCCTAAAACACTTAAATCCCTTCTCCTAGTCCTTTTTTTGACCTAAAACTACCCCGAAGTTTCCTGACACAGCAGCTTAACCATCTCCCCTTAACCCTTGCTGCTCCCCAGATTATCCCCTAATTTTTGTATAAATTTATACCCGACAAAAATAGTCGGGTATATTTGACACCAAGATTTTGGGAGTGATAGGATGCTTGTAGATTCAGTTGACGGCAAGACAGGAAAATCATGACCCTAGCGACAAACATCGAAACCTCAAAATTCATCCCCACCTTTACCCGCTTGGTTTCTAAGGAAGGAGGGACTTCTTACCCCCTGAAAGCGCTGAATATCTGCGAAGAAACCTTTGCCCCCCTGGAAGTGGACTACGATTACGACCTCATCCGTCGCACTGTCACCAGAGAAAGCATTCAAGCAGGTCCCAATTCCATCTGGCGCTATCGTTCCTTTTTGCCGGTGGAAAGTGAAAATCCTATCGATGTGGGTACGGGTATGACTCCCCTAGTTAAATCCCACCGTTTAGCCCGGCGCTTGGGTCTAAAAAATCTCTACATTAAAAATGATGCCGTCAATATGCCCACTCTCAGCTTCAAAGATAGAGTGGTATCCGTCGCCCTTACCCGCGCCAAAGAATTAGGTTTTACCACCGTTTCCTGTGCTAGTACGGGAAATCTGGCCAATTCCACCGCCGCTATTGCCGCTCACGCCGGTTTAGACTGTTGTGTTTTCATTCCCTCCGATTTAGAAGCGGGTAAAATTCTCGGAACCCTAATCTATAATCCCACGGTAATGGCGGTTAAAGGCAATTACGATCAGGTCAACCGTCTCTGTTCAGAAGTGGGCAATACCTACGGTTGGGGTTTTGTCAACATCAATCTGCGTCCCTACTATTCCGAAGGTTCCAAAACCTTAGGCTTTGAAGTGGCCGAACAATTAGGCTGGAAACTCCCCGATCATATTGTCGCACCTTTAGCCAGTGGTTCCCTCTTTACCAAGATTTATAAAGGCTTCCAAGAATTCGTCAAAGTCGGTTTGGTGGCAGATAAAGCAGTGCGTTTTAGTGGCGCTCAAGCGGAGGGTTGTTCCCCCATTGCCCAAGCTTTCAAGGAAGGACGGGATTTTGTCGCCCCAGTTAAACCCAATACTATCGCCAAATCGATCGCTATTGGTAATCCCGCCGATGGTGTTTATGCCCTTGATATTGCGCGTAAAACCGGCGGTAATATTGAATCCGTCACCGATGCCGAAATTATCGAAGGTATTAAACTTTTGGCAGAAACGGAAGGTATTTTCACGGAAACCGCGGGCGGTACAACTATCGCTGTCTTGAAAAAATTAGTAGAAGCGGGTAAAATCGACCCCGAAGAAACCACGGTCGTTTATATCACTGGTAATGGTCTAAAAACCCAAGAAGCGGTACAGGGTTATATCGGTGAACCCCTGTTAATCGAACCGAAATTAGAAAGCTTTGAACGGGCCCTAGAACGTTCCCGCACCCTCGAACGCCTCGAATGGCAACAGGTTCTCGTCTAGAATTGATGTTCGGGGATGATGGGGCAATTATTCCCTTGCCTCATCTCCACAAGCAATTTAAATTCGCGCGCAGCTTACCGTCCTTTCCACTTTTTCCTTGATATCTATGGCTGTAAAAGTTCTCATTCCTACTCCCCTGCAAAAATTTACAGAAAATAACGCTACCATCGAGTGTAGTGCTAGTAGTGTCGGTGATTTAATCGAATCCTTAGAAGCAAGTTTCCCCGGTATTAAGGCCCGCTTATGCGATGAAGAGGGCGCACCCCGGCGCTTTTTAAATTTCTACGTCAACAGTGAAGATATTCGCTTCCTCGATGGGACAAAAACCCCCTTAAAAGATGGCGATGAAGTCAGTATCGTTCCTGCGGTGGCTGGAGGTTAACGTCCCCATAAGTTTGTTTTCCGTCAATTGTAATTAGACCCCTAGAAAGTGATGTTTTCTGGGGGCTTTTGTTTAGGTAAGTTCTAAGCTGCCCGCGCATTTAAGTAGGGAGGCAGAATTATTTGTAGGATGGGTTAGCGGTAGCGTAACCCATGCGGGCGTTGGGTTTCATGCTTCAACCCAACCTACGTTCTACACTAGCAATATTTAGTTCATTTTTCGGTATCTTTTGAGACTTTTTTATCGGATATTTTCCAAGTCCGTCCTTGACAGTAAACTTGGCCATCTTTAATCTGAACGCCAAAAACCTGACGGGCTAATTGTAAAATTTCTTTACGTTCTTCATCGGTTAAATAATCATTTCCTTTTCTTCCGCTAGGGCAGATTTTTTGGTCGCCTCCTGCTTCTAGATAACGCTGTCTTCCTTTGGCTGCAATTTCGCCAATTCTTTCGTATTCTTGCTGTTGAAGTTCTGTCGGTTTTTTCATGGTTAAAGCATCCATTCTAGGGGAACAATTTCGCCATTAGGCAATAAGTATGATCTGGGCAATGTTAGACTAGAAGTAATGATTAGCCAAGCTCCATTATCTTCATCATAGACTCTAAAGAGCAGGAGTCCCAAAGTTTCAAGAGCATTTAAGACAAGATACTGTTCTTCTGTAGGTTCCACTTTTCTAAATAATTATTGTGATGATTTTCAATTATCTGGTAGATAAATTACCCCTTTAGCAATTCTTCCCTCTGTTCCTAATGTCTTGGCAGGAATTTCTAGGTTATCGGTGGAATCTATATAGGGTTTGCTGAAAAAGTACGGGCGAAGCATTCGGATAGAAAATCCACGGTTTCACCGATAGGTTATTGCCCGAATGCTTCGCCCCTACAGGACGCGGGCCGTTGAAGACGCAAGGTTTTGAACGACGATTCTCTCAAAATCTTGTACCTGTTTCGCTCGTAAAGCCACAAAACCCTTACCTTGCCTAGATTTCACATTTATTCAGCCAGCCTACTTATAGAGGAGAGGCACTCATGCAACAGGCAAGAGGCAAAAGGGGGAATAAAT
>NZ_JADBUE010000256.1:0-3063 GCF_020245805.1 Microcystis sp. M179S2
GGAAAATTGTCTGAGCAATTTTTTGATAATTGACCACTGTTACATTTGGTAAATCGAGGAGTTGATCAAAATTTATCCACATAACCCACCTCCTGTTCTGTTTTACTATTATACCATGCTCACACAGAACCTAGAAGAGCCCGAGATATTGTCATCTGGCATGAAAAAATGGCAATGTCTCCTGATGAAATTGTTTATAATTACCCAACAATTACTTTAGCTGATGTTTATGCGGCTTTAGCGTATTACCATGATCATCGAGAAGAAATTCGCCAAGATATTGAAGCCAGCGAAAATTTTGCTAAACAGTTACAAGGGGATCAGCCTTCTTTGGTCGAAAAAATTTTAAAGGGGAATAATGGCCAATAAGCTGAAGTTTCATCTTGATGAAAGTGTCTCTAATGCGATCGCCAAAGGTTTAAGGATGAGAGGGATTGATATTACAACGTCTCCTGAAGAGGGATTAATTGGGGCTTCTGATAAAGAGCAATTAGCTTATGCTTTGTCGCAAGGCCGAGTTGTTTTCACTTTTGATGATGATTTTCTGGTTTTGTCTTCAATGGGATTGGAACATTGTGGTATTATTTATTCGCGTCAAGGTCAATCTATCGGAAAGATTATTAGCAATTTAGTTTTGATTTGGGAATGTTTAGACCCTGATTATATGTATAGAAATGTTGAGTTTTTATAAAAATCACAATTAAGAGAAAAAGGGCATATTGGGTAAGGCAGTTTACGGGATTGAATCTTTATGTTGTGATGATACCCATGACAATCCAGGCCGGTATGGGTTAGGTTTAAAACCGCAGGATTTGCTGTTTTCTAGGGTTTATCGGTTTATCAGGGCTTTTATCTGACCGATTGGGGGAATGGTAGAAATTCCCATTATTCCCGATAATATTGGTGATGAGTAACGGTAGGATGTGTTAGCGTAGCGTAACGCATATAAAACACAAAAGGCGCGTTAAGAAACGCACCCTACAAGATCAGCGATCGCACTAAATTAACAAAGCGATCAGCTAGTTCCTTTCTGTTAGTGTCACGAATCTTTCGCACTGGGTCAAAGACAAAAATCGAGCCTTACTGCATAAGGGTTTCAGAAAGCTTAATTCTAGAGTGCGAATAGATAAAGACACTAACTCCTTTCTAGTGTTCATCGGTTTATTGCTCAGGGCCTTATATCCAAACAATGGGGGAATGATAGGAATTCCCATTATCCCCGACAATATTGACGACGAATAAGGAAAGAATTTGTTGACGTAGTGTAGAAAAATAAAAACGTGCGTTAAACGCAACCATCAAGATCAGCGATCATATTATAAAGGTTTCTCCGTGACGACAGGTGAACTTAACATAGCTGTACTAGGCACGTCAGTTCCTTTAAAGGAATCAGTAACATCAAAAGTCCGAGCGATGAAATTAGTTGTTTGAGTTGCGGTCATTGTTCCCTTCAATGAAATCATTCCTTGAGAGGGATTTTGAGGATTTCTACCATACATGTAAGAGTCATCTCCAGCTGAACCATATTGATTAATCCATGAACATAATGTCCCTGCATCAACAATCCAGATGTTTTGACCATTGACAGGACTCGCAAAACAAGCTGCGGACTGCCCCGAAACAAGAATATTAGCACTATACGGTATCTGAAATTCGTTTTTATTGCACAACAAAACTACTTGGTAGATTTTTCCTTGCGGTATGGTTACAGGGATAGTCTGTGTAAATGTCTGAGTCTCACTTTTAGTTGTCGTTGTAGTATCTGTCCACGAAAAGCCATACTCAGTACTAAACTTGGTACTTACCTCAGTTTGTGCAAAAACAAGACTTCCCGTGAATTTTACATCAACTCCAACACCTATCTTAAGGGAATTCGTTGTCGAATGTGAAGATGATGTTGCGTTAGAATACTGATATGTAAGAGTAACTGTTTGATTAGGTGTTAAGCCATTGCGATTGTCAGCAATCCCAGTGGCAGCAGCAAGCTGGTGGGGTGTAAAAATAGTTTTACTTTGGTCAAAAACCAATTCACTCACCAAAGCATCAGTAAGTTTTCCGTATAGTCCTCCATTGTTATTTGGACCATTAGTAAACCATTGCCCATTCGCTGGATCCATTTCTGTGCTGAAATGATTTTGCCAAGCATCAACAACAGATCTCTTGCATAAGTCTAGACAAAATAGGATAAAATAGTCCAAGAGTTAAGATTGAAAGATGAATTACGAACAAGTAAAAACTTTAAAGCCAACAGAGTTCAAACGCTTGTGTGGCGTGTATCCAGATACATTTAAGGATATGGTAACAGTCCTAAAGGCAGAAAAAGTTTGGCAAAAAAAGACAGGTAGACCGAGCAAATTGAGTACAGAAGACCAACTACTAATAACATTAGAGTATTGGCGAGAATATCGCACCTATTTTCATCTGGGAAATAGCTGGGGTATTAACGAATCAACGGCGTATAGAATTGTTAGGAAAGTAGAGAATATTCTCATCAAATCAGGTCTGTTTAATCTACCCGGAAAAAAAGCCCTATTAGAAAGTAATAGTGAAATAGAAGTAATAGTGGTGGATGTGTCAGAACATGAGATAGAAAGACCCAAAAAAAAACAGAAATCATACTATAGTGGCAAGCAGGGATACCACACATTAAAGTCGCAAGTCGTTGCCGATCTCGCGCAGCGAGCGCGTTGCGACCAAAAAAGCGAGCAGGTAATCTGTGTCCGTTGTGAGAAAGGAAGAGTCCATGATTTTCGACTGTGGAAAGAGAGCAAAATAGGGTTAAATAAGGAAATAGAAATATTAGGGGACAAAGGCTATCAAGGGATTCAGAAAATCCATCAAAACAGTCAGATTCCTCATAAAAAAAAGAAAAAAGAAAAACTAAGTAAAGAGCAAAAAAAAGCCAACCGTCAGTTATCACAACGGCGCATAGTTATAGAACATATTCATCGTCGTCTCAAAATATTTCGGATACTTTCATCAAGATACAGAAATCGCAGACGGCGATTTGGTCTGAGATTGAATTTGATTGCTGGTATCTACAATTACGAACTTCGTTACCGA
>NZ_JADBUE010000257.1:0-8325 GCF_020245805.1 Microcystis sp. M179S2
TATTGGTAAAACTATATAGCGTTTCTCACACCTGTGTGGCACAGTCAAACCTTTGCTGATTAAGCTTTTCACCATCGACAATGTACCTCTTGCGAACAGGAAACGCTATATAATGCCGTCAGACTGCCGGGGTAGGAGCTACCTAAACCGGGGAAGATATCTTTAACTAAAAGTGGACTCGCTGCCGGCGCTTGAGTATCTGAAAACTGGTTAGTCTTGGGCGGCAAGCTGTCCATAGAGTTTCTTTGGTATAGATAATAATCAATTTTAATAATTGACTATTATTGATGGTTTATTATGGTTTCAGTTGGCATTAATGGGCTTTATTATAGACAAATTAATCAATATTATTTATAAAGTTTTCTTAACTTTTTTTGTATCAAATTTACTTGAACGGGAGTATTAAATACTTATGATTGAGTTTGTGTAAAACACTTTTGCAATTATGGGATTTTAGGATTGACCAGATCTAGCTAAGAATTTAGCTTAAGCCTATTCTTTTGGATATAAACTTAATTCTAGAAAAACTATTGGTAATCAGAAAATGCTAACTTCATCGCCTCCCAATCTCTCACAACTTGCCCTTTTATTTCTCAAAATCGGCATTATCGGTTTTGGTGGTCCGGCTGCCCATATCGCTTTAATGGAGGAAGAAGTGGTTAAGCGTCGCGGTTGGATGACTAAGGAGCGATTTCTCGATTTGGTGGGGGCAACTAATCTGATTCCAGGTCCTAATTCCACGGAAATGGCCATTCATATCGGTTATATTTTTGGTGGTTTAGCGGGTTTAATAATCACGGGGGTTTGTTTTATCACTCCTGCGGTGTTAATTACGGGTTTTCTAGCTTGGATTTATACTACCTACGGGACTTTACCCGATGTGGCCCCGATTTTTGCGGGGATTAAACCGGTAGTAATTGCGGTGATTTTTCAGGCACTCTGGCGCTTAGGTAAAAAGGCACTAAAAACCCGTCAATTACTCTTCATCGGATTGGGAGTTATCGGATTATTAATCTTAGGTTTAAATGAAGTTATCGCTTTACTGTTAGGCGGAATTATCGGGATGTTTATCCTAAAAAAATTCGCTACTTTCCCCCTGATTGTGGCAGGAATAGGCGGTGCGACGGCGGTTGCTACTCCTAGCAACATCCCACCGACATTAACAGGATTAGGGCTATTTTTCCTCAAGGTGGGTAGTGTTTTATTTGGTAGTGGTTATGTGTTAGTTGCCTTTTTAGAAGGGGATTTAGTGCAGGGGAAAGGATGGTTAACCCAGCAACAATTATTAGATGCTATTGCTGTGGGTCAATTTACCCCCGGACCGGTGTTATCCACAGCCACTTTTATCGGTTATCAAATATTAGGAGTATCGGGGGCAATTGTGGCTACTCTAGCGATTTTCTTTCCTTCTTTTATCTTTGTTTTATTACTTAATCCTCTTATTCCTAAGCTGAGAGAATCGGTTTGGGCGGGTGCTTTTTTAGATGCAATTAATGCTAGTGCCGTGGCTTTAATGGTAGCGGTAATTTTTAATTTAGCTCTAGCTACTTGGTTACAACCCTACGGGAATTTACCTTTTAATTTATTGGCTATCATTCTATCTCTTATCTCCGCTATTCTTTTACTACGTTTTCAGGTTAATTCTACTTGGTTAATTCTGGCTGGTGCGCTCATTGGTTTACTCTTAAAACAATTAGGTTAGGGGGAAATACTGCCCCAAACTAACCTATATTTTCCTTAAACTTTTGCCATTAATGTAGTTGCTTCTCTGAGCTTTTCTACCCAGTTATAAATCTGATCGCGATCTAGTCTATAGCTGAGGGGATGAGCGATTAATCGAGCGCTACTAGCAAATAATTCGTCAATTTCTACTAAACCATTTTCGCGTAAAGTTCGACCGGTGGAAACTAGGTCAACTATCGCTTCTGACATCCCCGTAATCGGGCCTAATTCTACGGAACCATAGAGAGGTATAATCTCGACGGGAATATCTAAACGACGAAAATAATCCTTAGCACAATTGACAAATTTTGAGGCAACTTTACCGTGATGGGGAATATCTAAGGGACTTTGATAGGGACTATCAGCAGGGACAGCTACCGACATCCGACAGTAACCAAATTTTAGGTCAATTAAATTAGCCACATCGGGAGATTTTTCTGATAAAACATCATAACCGGCGATGCCTAATTGTGCCTGACCGTATTCTACATAAACTGGTACATCTGTGGCTCTGACTAATAACGCTTTCGCTTGGTTAGTGGGGTCGGTAATCTGTAATTGGCGATTTTTTGAGTCAAGAAAGGCACTAAAATCTAAGCCAATTTTCTGAAATATTTGGATACTTTCGTTTAGTAAAGCACCCTTCGGTAAGGCAATTGTTAGCATAGAGGGAATTATGAATTGGGAAGTGGGGAAGTGGGGTTTTTCAGTGAACAGTAAACAGTAATCAGTAATCAGTGAACTGAAAATTCGGCTCTGATAACCGAGATGGCAGTAAGTTCTCTAATGACCACATCAGCTAATTGTAAATCTTGATGGTTTTCTGGTTGCCAACTAATTGCGATCGCAGCTGCTGATTTTGCCTGTTTAGCCATTTCCCAATCGGCCCTAGTGTCCCCCACCATCAGGGTTTTGTCCACTGCGGTCCCCAAAGCTTGACAGGTTTCTTGCAATAATAGGGGATCGGGTTTACTTAAACCTCGATCGCAGCCCTGGGCAATTTTAATATAATTTAATAGGTGATTTTCCTTGACAAATTGCTCAACTCGTGCTGTGGTATCGGAGGAAAGAATCGCCAATTGTAAACCGGCCGCGTGCAGATAACGAATTACTTCTAAACATTGGGGATAGAGGGGATTTAAGCGGGGGGGAACCTTTTCATCGGCCGCTTGGAAGGCCGCTTTTGCGATCGCCATTGCCGTTAACCAATCCCGGCCGGTGGAAGCAATACAACCGGCAGCGACGATATGATTATCTCTGCGGCTGCCCACTGCCATTAAACCAGCAGGATTGAGACTATTTGCCCCAATACCGAAAGTTTTAGTTAATAAAGACTCTAAACCCGGAATTCGCGATTCAATGGCTTGTACCCGGGCTATAGCTCGATCGTACCAGAAAGCCTGCGAATCCTCTAGCGTACCGTCCTTATCAAAAACAATCCCTTGAATATCTCTAAATTCTCGATTACCACAGCGAATTATCGACAAATAAACCTCCTTATTTTTATTGAATGTCAGCCATCATTTTAGCTGTCAGGAGACAGGATTCAGGAGACAGGATTCAGGAGACAGGATTCAGGAGACAGGATTCAGGAGACAGGAGATTATTTTTTATTTATTCTCCCCACTTCCCCACTTCCCCACTTTCCTATACCTTTTAAACAGGATTTAGTATTACTCCTCAAAGGCAGCTTTTTGCTGACGGACTAAATCGACACCGCGGGAAGTTCCCAGACGGGTGGCCCCGGCCCGGATAAGAGTGATCGCTTGTTCTAGGGTGCGAATTCCGCCGGATGCTTTAATTCCTACCCTGCCTTTGCTAATTTCCTTGAGAAACTTGACATCGCTAACCGTTGCACCTCCAAACCAGCCGGTACTGGTTTTTAGGTAACTGACTCCTGCATCCATGCAAATTTCCGCCGCTAAACGTTTCTCGGTGTCCGTCAGTTGCGAGGTTTCCAGAATCGCTTTCACTGTCTGGCCGGTTTCCTGACAAATACTAGCAATTTCTTGGAATAATTGCTCAGATTTCCCATCTTTTAGCCAACCGAGATTAATAACCACCTCTAACTCCTTAGCACCATTATCTACGGCTTCTAAAGCCTCATAACGTTTAACTGCGGAGGTAGTGGCCCCTGCGGGAAAACCAATCACGGTAGAAACTAAAGTTTTTTTGCCGTGGAGTAACTGCACAGCTTGCTTAACGGCAGCGGGATAAACGCAGACGGTGGGAAAACGATATTGATCAGCCTGTTGACAGTAAGCCTCTAATTGTTCACGGGTGGCGGTGGGGATGAGGAGAGAATGGTCGATATATTGTGCTAAATCTAGATCAGAATCGGTGATAGCCATTATCTAAGCCTCAATATAGTCAATCGATCGCTATTTTCTCATTTTATGGAAGTCAAACAGCAAAGTCATCTCTCGTTAACCTAGAAATTCAGAGACTAGCAAAAATCCAGTAACCTAGGAAGAAACCGTCACAAGTGAAGACTAGGAGACAATAGACCTATGTTAGAAGCCTATCATCAGCACGTTGCCGACCGAGCGAAATTAGGTATCCCTCCCCTTCCCCTCAATGCTCAACAAACGGCGGAATTATGCGAAATGCTCAAAAATCCGTCCGAAGAACTCAAAGGAGAATTGCTGACCCTGCTGCGTGACCGTGTTCCCCCCGGAGTTGATGAAGCGGCCTACGTTAAAGCGGGATTTTTAACAGGAATTGCCAAAGGTGAAATAAAATCTAGCGTTATCTCCGCTCAGGGTGCGGTTAGCTTACTGGGAACCATGGTAGGTGGTTATAACGTTCATTCTCTGATTGAACTGCTGAAATCCAGAGATATTAATATCGCCGCTGCCAGTGCCAGTGCTTTAAGTAAAACCCTGCTGGTATTCGACGCATTTACCGAGGTTTTGGACTTATCCGACACCAATCCCTATGCTAAACAGGTTATCGATGCTTGGGCCAATGGCGCTTGGTTTATCGCTAAACCGAAACTTGCTAAAGAAATTACCGTCACCGTTTTCAAAGTCCCGGGAGAAACCAATACAGATGACCTATCTCCCGCTCCCCATGCCACCACCCGGCCTGATATTCCCCTTCATGCCTTGGTAATGTTAGAAACCCGTCAACCCGGGTCCTTAGAAACCATTGCCGAATTGAAAAAATTAGGCCATCCGGTCGCCTATGTGGGGGATGTGGTCGGGACTGGTTCCAGCCGAAAATCGGCAATTAACTCGGTTCTCTGGCATATTGGCGATGATATTCCCTTTGTGCCTAATAAACGTGCTGGTGGCTATATTTTAGGCAGTAAAATCGCCCCTATCTTCTTTAATACGGCCGAGGATTCCGGCGCTTTACCGCTTGAATGCGATGTTAGCCAAATGAACACGGGGGATGTGATTAAAATCTATCCCTACGAAGGCAAAATCACCAACGAAGCGGGCGCAACTATTAGCACTTTTAGCCTCAAACCTGAGACAATTCTGGATGAAGTGCGCGCCGGCGGTCGTATTCCCCTCTTAATCGGTCGCAGTCTCACCGATAAAACCCGTCACGCCTTGGGACTTGAGGCTAGTACCCTATTTACCCGTCCCACTATGCCTAGTGACACGGGTAAAGGTTACACCCTAGCGCAAAAAATGGTCGGCAAAGCTTGCGGTTTACCCGGGGTGCGGCCGGGTACTTCCTGTGACCCAATTATGACTACGGTAGGGTCTCAGGATACCACCGGTCCGATGACCAGAGACGAGTTAAAAGAGTTAGCCTGTTTAGGTTTTAGCGCCGATTTAGTCATGCAGAGTTTCTGTCACACGGCAGCCTATCCCAAACCGGTTGATATTCAAACTCATCACCAATTACCCGACTTTTTCTCTACCCGGGGTGGGGTGGCTTTACGTCCGGGAGATGGCATTATTCACTCCTGGTTAAATCGGATGTTATTGCCGGATACGGTGGGGACTGGAGGCGATTCTCATACTCGTTTTCCCCTGGGAATTTCCTTTCCTGCGGGGTCGGGTTTAGTGGCATTTGCGGCCGCTTTGGGAGTAATGCCTTTGGATATGCCGGAATCGGTTTTAGTGCGTTTTACGGGGGAATTACAACCAGGTGTAACTCTGCGCGATATTGTTAATGCTATTCCCTACGTTGCCATCCAAGAAGGCAAATTAACCGTGGAAAAACAGAACAAAAAAAATGTTTTTAACGGTCGCATTATGGAGATGGAAGGGCTGCCGGATTTGAAATTAGAACAGGCTTTTGAGTTAACCGATGCCACGGCGGAACGTTCCTGTGCCGGTTGTACGATTAAGTTAAGTACCGAGACAGTGGCGGAATATTTACGTTCTAATGTGGCTCTGTTAAAAAATATGGCGGCCCGGGGTTATAGTGATGCCAAAACTATCCTACGTCGGGTAGCAAAAATGGAACAATGGTTAGCTAATCCCGTTCTGATGGAGGCAGATAAGGATGCCGAATATGCGGATATTATCACCGTCAACTTAAGCGAGATTAAAGAACCAATTGTCGCCGCACCCAATGACCCCGATAATATCAAGTTAATGTCGGAATGCGCTGGGGATAAAATCGATGAGGTGTTCATCGGTTCTTGTATGACTAATATCGGTCATTATCGCGCCGCCGCTAAGATATTAGAAGGAGCAGGAGTTGCTAAGGCTAAACTGTGGATTTGTCCCCCCACCCGCATGGATGAAAAACAATTGCGCGAGGAGGGAATGTACGGCATTTTTGCCGCTTCTGGGGCGCGTACCGAGATGCCGGGATGTTCCCTTTGTATGGGTAATCAAGCGCGGGTTGAAGACAGAGCAACGGTATTTTCTACCTCGACTCGTAACTTCAATAATCGCATGGGAAAAGATGCGCGAGTCTATCTCGGTTCCGCCGAATTAGCAGCGGTTTGTGCGCTGCTAGGACGCATTCCCACCGTCGAGGAATACCTCGCAATTGTCACCGAGAAAATTAATCCTTTTGCTGGCGATTTATACCGCTATTTGAACTTTAATGAAATCGCTGGTTTTGAGGATGAAGGCCGGGTAATTCCCCTAGAAGATTTACCTAAAATTGAGGATATCTTAGGGATTCCTTCTGGTGTTTTGAGTTAGTATGAAGGTTGAGGGTGAGCTATGAAAAGCTCACCCTCTGCTCAGAAAATAAAGAAGTAAAATTTATGGGGATGCCCTGTGAAGTGAATAGTATTTTAAAGTTAAAACCATCTCAAGGTTATCCAGAAAGTTTGGAATTATCTAAACAGTATCAAGGGAGCAAAGAAGATTATAGAATTATTCCTGTTGATGTTCCCATTCCTTTAGTAAATGAACATTGGGTTGCCTACGCAGATGTTATCATTGAAAAATTAGTTTGGGAAAATCGTCAAACAACAGTTTTATTTAGAATTGATAGGATTTATCCAGTCCCTTTTATTGTCAAAGAAACTTGAAATTAGATGAAGGATCAACAACGAATAATTATTGCAAGAATTATTAAGTATGAATTTGATTATTTTCTCAGAAAATTCAAGCCTTGGGAAAAGCTCATATTTTTGTTATACTTAATAGTAGCGATTGTGACAGGTTTAGGGGATGCAAGTTCATTTTTTACAGGAGAGAATAGTCCTATATCTAGGGAATGGAAATTATTAAAAAGCCCTCAAATAGTTACGATTATATCTATTATTATCTTAGGAATTCCTGTTTTACTCTCTCAAACACAGACTGGACAAGATACTGTTGAACTTTTAGAAACAATTCGCTAATTCGCGCCACAAAGCCACAAAACCCTTACCTTGCCTACATTTCACATTTATTCAGCAAGCCCTAAATATATTATTGATAAATTACTAGCTCATCAAATTAACCTTTTAGTTATTGGTCAAAATCAAGGCTGGAAACAAAACCTTAATATTGGGGATAGAAATAATCAGTCATTTGTGAATATTCCTCACTCAAGATTTATTGAACAACTAACTTACAAGGCAATTTTAGTCGGAATAAAAGTCATTACGACTAATGAAAGCTATACGTCTAAATGTAGTTTCTTAGATTTGGAACCAATTGGCAAACAAGAAAAATATGGTTCTTCGGTTTGTGTTAAGTACCTAAGCAAAATTAATTACACATATCTAACCACCTCTTGCCTCTTGCCTCTTGCCTCTTGCCTATCTTCACTAGGAAATTAATTTTGCACGACTACTTATGCAATGGAGGGGGGTTATAAAGGATAAAACCCTTACATAGAAAGACATTGCTTCGATTTTTGCCAATTTTTTTCTATCTAGAACGAGCTAATCAATTGAGTCTTTTGCCAGATAAGGATTTAGTCGATTTATGCCCCCCTATCGAACCATACCAAGTAACGAAGAACCAAAAATATTTGGGCAAGAGAGTTAAAAGAGGATTGTTTAGAAGTTCGTCAGGTTATCTCTATGGAGCAGATATTAATGGTTCGTTAAATATAGGGAGAAAGGTAGTCGGAGAGGTTGCATTTAGCAAGAATCCGATAGAGAGGCTTGTAGTTAGCCCTGTACGGGTCAAAGCGTACAAAGCTGATTCAAAGTGCGACGTTTGCGTACAGAATTAGTAACTATGA
>NZ_JADBUE010000258.1:0-7060 GCF_020245805.1 Microcystis sp. M179S2
ATTATAGATGATTTCCTGACCTAAGATCACATTTTATTCTTTTTTCCACTTCAATCTAAGAATTGAGAAAAAAGCAAAACCCTCCATCATACCATAAAAAAATTATGCAAGAGGTCTAAAGAAACCCGTTTTCTCATTTGTTGCGAATATGCGATCGCTAACGTCAAAACTAGGCAGTTAAAGTATTTAACCAATTGATTAAATCTTCAACCGTAGAGAAATCGAATAAAGCTTCTGCTAATGCTTCGACATCATCAATACTTAACTCCATAATTTTAGTTTCTAATGAAGGATTAATCTCCCCTAACTTTCGTTTAAGTTGACGAAGAATCAATGTCTTTTCGCGTTCGATACCTTGTTCAATACCTTGTTCAATACCTTGACGCATCCAACTGGTAGTAATTTGCATAACTCCCTCCTGTACGGGTTGACTAAATGTGCTAATCTCTTCTTGAAATTGTCTCTCTTCGACTGGATTTAGATTGAGATATGTATCAATAAATCCGGAAATTAATGGCATTTTTGCAGGATTTAACCTTAAAGTAATTAACAAGCGCAGACATTCCACTAACCGATCACAAAAAAAACTGGAGCGAGCGCTTTTCGCCACCCCAGTGCTGTCACGGAATTCAATTCTGTATCTAAATTAACACATTATTGGCAGCAAGCATGATTAAGGAAATTGGAAATTTTTCCCAAAGGGGTTTCCAAAGGCTGTAACCTTGACTGACAGGGGATTTCGAGCCTGATAAGGCCAAAGTTTTTGGAGTCTATCCTCGAAAATTAAACTTCGGCGCTGAGATGTTCACCCAGATGAACGGTTTTCACCCATTTTAAACGTTTAGGACGCAAAGCCATCCGCAGGCTGACACTGGGAATAATAATAAACCAGTGCATCATATAAATCATGCCACGAATGGTTTGAGCAAGGATGTCCAAACCAAGAGCAAAAGTGAATTTTTTACCCGTATTAACTCGGATTAATCCTGTCACCATACCCCAGAGAGAAAGGGAAAGAGCCAAACCAGTTAAAGGAGTTAAAATCGGAGCTTGATGCTGGGTAATAGTGATTAAAAGATCGGGAATAGCGGCCGCAGGTAAGATATATTGAACGATCAAAAAAGCAATTAAATCAAACTTTTTCGGCCAAGGCATGGGAGACTTTAAAATTGCTTTCCAATAGTCGAGATAACGCTGAAAACCACCTTCGGCCCAGCGATTGCGCTGATGCCATAAAGCGATCGCAGTTGTCACCCCTTCTTCCGCTACTGCGGGAAAATTTAAGATATTAATTTTCCAATTATCGATATGGAGACGAATAGTTAAATCAAGATCGTCGGTGATCGTCTGTTCATTCCAACCCCCGCAACGATTTAAGGCACTACGACGGACAAATTGACCATTTCCGCGCAATTCTCCGATCCCTCCCACCGCGATCCGTTGCTGTTGGAAACAGCTATCAAAGATCATTTCTACCGCTTGTCCTTTTGTCCAGAAGTTTTCGGCAGCATTGGCGATCGCTTTTCGCACCTGTACCGCACCCACTTCTCGATCGTCGAACATCGGGACCACATGACGCAGTAAATCGGAGGATAATCCCGCATCCGCATCGAATACACCGATAATTTCCCCGTTAGTCAGGGATAAAACCTGATTCAAGGCGCCGGATTTGCCACCTCCGGCATTAGCAGGACGATGGAGAATTTGTAATTGGGGATATTCTAAAGCAAGGCGATCGAGAATCGCACCCGTGTTATCGGTACTATAGTCATCGACGATCCAAACTTCTAACTTATCTTGGGGATAGTCTAGATGACAGAGATAATTAACCAGTTTCGTGATTACGGTTTCTTCATTTTTGGCCGCTACTAAGAGGGACACCCTAGGGACAGAGGTTAAATCCTGATCCAGTAAAGGAATTGGGGGCGTTTCTGGTTTCGTGAACAGCAGCCGCAAAGCTTGTCCCGATAGTACCATAGTTAGGGCGATAATTGCCCAATAACCCCAACTCAGCCAATGAAGTCCGATAATTATTGTCCAGATCGCCATGAGGCTAAAAGCCGCTTTCTGTCTGCGTCCCGATCGGCCTTGAAAAATTTCGCTCCTAAATTCGTCCTCCTCATCTTCGGGATCGGACCAGTCAGATAGGAGGGAACCAATCGGGTCTAATTCTTCGTTATCATCCTCTCGCGACCAATAATTTTCTGCCATAATCGACTCAGGTTAAGTAACTGTTCCAGTAGACGCTTGTTTCTTGCTTTATTTTACCGAAAATTGTTAAAATTTTTAACAGAATCTTAAGTTTTTTCGGGAAAGAAACCCTAGGTTTTCAGGCTATTGGTTTTTTTTGCCCGATAAATGCGCTTTTTCGGTTAAGATTGCTTTGTTTACATTCGTTGAGAAAATTTAACATTTATCCCCTATGTCAAACCTGCTCCTCTGTGTCGGACTGATTTGTGGCTCAATTATTTGGGTGGAGATCGTGCGTGATTGCTATCATGCTCTAGCCCACCATTGGCAGCCCCTTTATCGTCTGCACGTCTGGCATCATCGGGTTTTTCGTCCCGATCTGTCGGTAATGAGCGAGGAAATTTATCGTCGGGCGCACTGGTACAATGATGTACCGGAGGCCTTGTTTATGTTGGCTGCCAGTGTTTTACCCGTACTACTGGCCTACTCTTGGGGGTTCGATCGCCCTTGGTTGGGTTGGTTAGGCTCCCTTTATACTTTGGCTTTTCTCAGCACGGCGATCGGTCGAGGTTTAGGTATCGCTAATCTGGAGGAATTAACCGATTTAACCCATCGTCCGGGGCAATTTGAGAGTTTCCCCGCTCAATGGCGCGTTAATCGTACCTACCACTGGCGACACCATTTTGATAACCAAAAGGCTTATTATTGTGGCACTTTCACCTTTATGGATAAATTGATGGGGACGGCACTTTCTCTCAAGGGTAAAACGATCGCCATTACTGGAGCGAATGGAACCTTAGGGCGATCGCTGTTAAAGTACCTACAACTGAAGGGAGCCAAGGTGATCGCGCTCACTTCCGGGGAGAATGCGATCGCTCTTGAAATTAACGGCGAATCAGTACCCGTAAAAACCGTAAAATGGCAAATCGGTGAAGAAACGCAACTTGAGAACCTATTTAAGTCTGTAGATATACTGATTTTAAATCATGGCGTTAATGTCCACGGCCAAAGAACCCCAGAAGCGATCGAATTAGCCTACGAAGTGAATACTTTTTCCGTCTGGCGTTTAATGGAATTATTCTTCAAAACTGTCCGCACTAACGAGCAAATTGCGCGCAAGGAAGTCTGGGTGAATACCTCGGAAGCGGAGGTTAATCCTGCCTTTAGTCCCCTCTACGAACTCAGTAAACGAGCGATCGGTGATATGATTACCCTGCGTCGTTTAGATGCCCCCTGTGTGGTGAGAAAGCTAATTCTTGGCCCTTTTAAGAGTAATTTAAATCCTGTGGGTATTATGTCCGCCGATTGGGTGGCTAAACAGATTATCAAGGCGGTACAAAGGGATAGCCGCAATATTATTATTACTATTAATCCCTTGACTTTTATCACCTTTCCAATTAAGGAATTCTCTGTTTCTACCTACTTAAAACTATTTACTCGTTCCCCAAAAAACCGGGAAAATCCCTAACTATTTATCCTTAATCCGGGATCAAGACTATTTTTCCGCGCACTCTTTCCGATTCACTATAATTATGAGCTGCTGCCACCTGGGAAAAAGTATAGGTGCGATCGATTCTAACAGTTAATTTACCCGATTCGATCGCTTCTTTGAGAAATTGCCAGTCGGACGCTTGTGCTTGAGCAGAAAATATCAGTTTCCCTTTTTGGGGCAACCAAGCACCGAGATAATTTAAGAGGATAATTCCGGGATTTGGGAGGGTGGTTATATAGGTGCCTTGGGGTTTTAAAAGCTGACGACAGTGCCAAAAAGAAGACTTAGCCACAGCATCGAAGATTATATCATATTTCTGCTCGGTTTTTCTCCAATCTTCTTGGGTATAATCGATAACTTTATCTGCTCCTAAAGAGGTGACATAATCGATATTTTTACTACTACAAACTCCATCTACTTCTGCGGAGAAAATTTTCCCTATCTGCACGGCAAAGCTACCCACTCCTCCCGATGCACCATTAACTAAAATCCGATTTCCTGCTTGAATACCGCCAAAATCCCGCAAGACTTGCAAAGCGGTAGAAGCGGCTAAAGGAGTGGCGGCAGCTTCAATAAAACTCTGATTATGCGGTTTTTTAACTAATAGGGAAGCGGGAATAATTGCATATTCAGCATAGGTTCTACCGGGTAATTGATTGAGAAAACCAAAAACCTCATCTCCGATCTGGAATTGTTCCACCTGACTACCTTTTTCAACGATAATTCCCCCATAATCAAAACCTAATTGCAGGGGAAATTTATTACCTGTGGCTATTTTGAGCATTCCCCGACGAATCTTCCAATCAATCGGATTAATTCCCGCTGCCATAATCTTAATTAAGACTTCTTTCCCTTGGGGAATTGGCTTTTCTATGTCTGTGTATTGGAGAACATTACTATCGCCATAGCGATTAATGATAATAGCTTTCATAATTAAGAAAAAAGTTGATAAAATAGCAAAGGAGCAAAAGTAATGACCAAGAGAACAAAAATCCAAACTCGTCCCGCTAAAAGATTATAATGGCCGATTCAAGTCTGAATTGCATCACTATCTGATCTACCTTTATAGAATACCTCATTGGGGGTCTGATAGTCAAGACATTTTCGAGGACGATTGTTAATCAAGTTTACGGCTCTTTCCACCTCCTCTGGCTTAACAATTTTAAAATTCGTTCCCTTGGGGAAAAATTGTCTTAACAGTCCCTTGGTCTGCTCGTTTAATCCCCTCTCCCACGAATGATAAGGAGTAGCAAAATAAAAATCTGCTCCTAGTTTCTGACTCAACTCTTGATGTCCACAAAATTCTTTGCCGTTGTCACAAGTAAAGGTTTTTCTTTTGTCAGGGTGAATCTCTTGAAAAAGTTTTTCTGTGACTCTATTGATTTCCGATGCGGTTTTGTTTTTGGCTAATCCTGCTCCTAAAAATTTCGAGGCTTTGTCCACATGAGTAACGAGAACTCCTAGATGATTGCCTCCAATCATTGTGTCACTTTCCCAATGACCGATTTCGGTTTTCTGGTCAGCAATTGCTGGTCGCTCGCTGATATCTACACGCCCTGGAATCCCTCCACGCTTACTTTTTGCTCCATTTCGACTCTTTCTTTTTCCTCGTCCTTGACGTAGGCATTCTTGATACTTTCCACAGTCAAGGGTAGTTTTGATAGATCATTTGATAGATGGTTTCATGACTGAGCGATTCTTGACCAGCTTTTTTCAGACGACCTGCTATTTGTTCGGGACTATGATAATTTTTCAATCCTTCTTTTACCAACTCTAAGGCCGACTCACTGACATTTTTAAAGGGTTGTTTGGCATTTTTTCGGCGCGTCTCGCTTTCAGCTTGTGCTGTGTCAGGTAGATAGCAGCCGAGAGAACTTTGATTCCTTCTTAATTCTCGCTCTGGTCGTGCTTTGATGACATCCGAGCCGGACGGCCATTTGCCGTTGAGATAAATTTCCCTCTTGACTAAGTTGGTAGAGCAAGTTTCTTTGTTCTATGTTAAGATGTTTTCGGCTCATTTTTGGGTCTGATTTGTGTTTGTTAATGATCAGACAGTACCTGATGAGCCTTTCTTTGTCAACTCTTGAGGTTGATGCGTTTCATTTTTGAATTGGCGAATCAATACATCATTTCTACTGAAGCCATTCGAGATATGGAACAAATTCTTGATTATTTGGCTAATACTAACATTAGTGCGGGTGAGAAATTTTTGGAGGAGTTTGGCAAAAAATGTCGTTATCTTAGCCAATTTCCGCTAATGGGGCGCAGTTATCGAGAGATTCGTCCCTATTTGCGTGGCTTACCGATGAAAAACTACATTATTTTCTATCGCTTAACTGAGCAAGGGCTAGAAATCATGCCTGTTATCAAAGGAGAGCGAGATTTAGAAGCTTTTTTCTTTGAAAAACCCTAAAAAATCAAGGCAATTACTTTTTTTCAACTGTTTATAATAGAGATCGCTACAATGTCGAGTATCCTCCCATCCCAAAGCAGCCATGACAGCCAAAGAACAACTCCTCCAGGAAATCGAACAAGCTCCCGAATCTCTAATCCAATCCTGCTTAGAATTGATACTCTCCCATAAAACTCCCGCCCCTTCACCGCAAAATAACAAACCAATTTGGGAAATCGCCGATGAAATAATTGCCACCATTCCCGAAGAATCCTTTGACCAGATCCCCACCGATGCGGCGGCCAACTTGGATTACTATCTTTATGGCAATTCTCCTCAAAAATAATGCCGACCCTCTTCGCCGACACATTTTATTGGGTTGCCTTGATTCATGCTAAAGATCAATGGCATAGACAAGTGCGAGCTTTTAGTAGGTTAATTCAAGATTATTCTTTAATTACAACCGATTTAGTCTTGGTGGAATATCTTAACTTTTTTGCTAAATTTGATCAACCCATGAAACAAGGTGTCGTCAATTTCTATCGCCAAATCCAAACCTCTCCAAATCTGCAAATTATTAGCCTTGATTCTTATTTAATTCAATCAGGTGTAGAACTTTATGCCAACCGTCTAGACAAAGGCTATAGCCTGACTGATTGTGTCTCAATGATTGTGATGAAACAAATGGGAATTTATGAAATACTCACCATGACCAGATCATTTTGATGCTGGAGAGCGATCGCTTTTTAGGATATAGAACGGAGTAATGGCGTTTTGGGAAATATGGGAAGTGCGCTCTTGGCTCTTCTAGGTTCTGTGTGAGGATGGTATAATAATAATACAGGACAGGAGGTGGGTTATGTGGATAAATTTTGATCAACTCCTCGATTTACCAAATGTAACAGTGGTCAATTATCAAAAAATTGCTCAGACAATTTTCCTAAAGCTCGCTCTTTTAAATGAAACAATTGAATGTCCGAATTGCC
>NZ_JADBUE010000259.1:0-10341 GCF_020245805.1 Microcystis sp. M179S2
CGACCCAACTGCAACAAAAAGCGTTAGATTTATTGGGAGTTTCCCTGATTTGTACCCAGTAACGGGGCATCAGAAATTCTCTTAATCCCTCCTACAGCATAGGTTATGGCCTTTTGTCAACGGGGAAGTCCAGTGATAACTGAAAATACTCCTCAACTCCCACTCTGCAATAACTACTGGCAGCCAGAAATACGTTCTTTCCATATCATACTTTGTGCTTTTTGTCAAAAAAACTTTTTTTTTGCAATAAAACTACACAAAAAAAAGATCATCGTTGTGGGTGAAATTGACTCATTTACCCGTCTTAATTAAGCTCACCTTGTAGATGTGGCAAGGGTTTCAGCCATTGCTGCCCAAAAAAGCACATAACAACCCATTGTGAAATTCTATCAAATCGCTGTAACCATTACAACATCGTTGTTAAATAAAAATCTTTCTCAATTAATTCTTAAGAATTTGTAAATATTGCGGAATGTTAATTTAAATATTCTCAAGTTTCTGGAGTCAATAGATAATTTTTGCTTATCTTTATTAAAAAATAGAACTCCTGCAAAATCCAACATCTACCATTGGGTTAGAAGTCAGTATTGAGGAGTCAGTATTCAGGAGATAGGAGATAGGAGACAGGTTTTAGGTGTTGGGGTTTTGAGGTGTTGGGGTTTTGGGGTTTTAGTTCAATTTCCCCACTTCCCCACTTCCCCACCTCCCCCCGCAACGCGCACGCAGTGGTCTCCCCATCTCCCCACACCCTACACCCTACACCCCACACCCCAATTCTTATGAGAGATTCCCTATCGAGCCATCTAAGAGTACAACAACATTGCCTCAATCAAGTTAAATTAGCCGTGAAAAAGCAGGGCTTTAGCAGTCAACGATCCTTAGCTAAAGAAGCTGAATTTAGTCTGGCTACTGTCAGCAACTTCCTGACTGGTAAACCGGTAGAACAAGCCACTTTTGCCCAAATTTGTCGTCGATTATGCCTCGACTGGCAAGAAATCGCCGCCCTGAATGTTCAGCTAACAGCACCCCCTCAAGACAAAATTCTGGTTAATTCGGCAGCCAAGAGCGAAAAATTGGAGACATTACCCCCCTATCCCAATGGGGCAGTTCCCCTTGGTTCCCCATTTTATTTAGAACGTCTTCCCCTCGAAGAACAGATAAGGCAGGAAATCAAGAAACCGGGGGCTTTAGTGCGGATAAAAGCTCCCAAAGAAATGGGCAAAACTTCCCTACTTTTGAGAATGCTCGATTTTGCCAAACAGCAAGGCTACCGCACGGTGAGTTTGAACTTAGAACAGGTGGACCAGGCCATTTTGAGTGATTTAAACCAATTTTTGCGCTGGTTGTGTGCCAATGCCGCCCGTCAACTACAGTTAAAACCGCAATTAGATGAGTATTGGGATGAGGATTTAGGCAGCAAGATTAGCTGTACGGTTTACATTCAAGACTATCTCCTGGAATCGATTACCGCCCCCATTGTCCTCGCTCTCGATGAACTTAATCAGATGTTTGAACATCCCCAAGTGGCCAAGGATTTTTTACCGCTGCTGCGTTCTTGGTACGAAGAATCCAAAACCCTACCTATCTGGCAAAAACTCCGTCTTATCGTCGTCCATTCCACGGAAATTTATGTCCCCCTGCAGCTCAATCAATCCCCCTTTAACGTGGGATTCCCCGCACAGCTAAGTCATTTCAGTCTTGAGGAGGTATTACAATTAGCCCAACGTTATCAACTCACCTGGGAAAATCAGGAAAAAGTCAAACAATTGATGGAGCTAGTGGGAGGACACCCGGCTTTGGTACAAACTGCCCTCTACTATCTCAGTCGGGAGGAAATAACCATGACGCAAATATTAACCAGTGCCACCTCTGTCACGGGGATTTATGCCCATCACCTGCGGCGCCATTGGGCGGTATTAGAACAACAGCCTGAACTAGCAAAAGCCCTCGATCGGGTGATGAGCGCGGTGGAACCCGTACAATTAGACCCAATTCTCGCTTACAAACTCAGCAGTATGGGGCTACTCAAACAATCGGGAGATAAAGTAGTACCCGGCTATGAATTGTATCGACGCTATTTTTTAGAGGTGAAATCCTCTATCAGTTATCAGTAAACAGTAATCAGTTATCAGTGAGGGTGTAGGGTGTGGGAAGTGGGGAGAACAAAGCTGCCTTTTGCATGAGTGCCTTTTGAACCTAGTAAATCAATTTTGTACGACTACTTATGAATATGTCAATCAAAGATACTGTCCAAAATACTGTCAACGTTAGTAATTTTAGTCGCTCGCAACTCGGTCGGCCGGATGAGAACAATTTATATAAGGCAGTCGCCACAATTACCGAGGGACATTGGCCGGAAAATCTGTCGGGATACGTTTTTATCGTCTGTCCTTTTCATAGAAAAAATGACCGTCATTTGTTCTCTGGCGAAGGTGTAATTATTAGATGGGACTTGCAAGGGAAAAATAATCAAGTTAACGTTTACAGTAAAAAACTAAAAACTTGGGATAGTTTTTGGCGAAAAGTTTTACCGATATTTAATATTAGTCAAGCCACTTTTCCAGCAGTGGTCAGCATTTTAGGTTCTTCGGAAATAGCGAATACTGCTATGGTTAAACTAGAAAAAGTTGCCGAAGATAAACAACTAGAAGAAACCAGATTAATCCTCACTGCCGATGCGGGACGTTACTGGGAAGTGGATCCCGTTTCCCTGGATACTATCACTCCGATTGGTTATTTTGACCAACATCTTGTTTCCGTACCTTTATCTTTTTTCCCAGTCCTAGAAAATACCGCTCACCCCTTCTACGACAAAAAGACCAAAGAATTTATCACCTGTGAATTAAAGCTAAAACTTGTATCGGGAGGTATGTTAAAAGATTTAGATAAATCGGTGTATATTGTTCTTTGGGATCAACAAAAACAACTTAAACCCTGGAAACTACAGGGAACTATCCTCGATGGTAGTCCCCATTCGGTCATCGTTACCGAAGATTATATCATGATTCCCGATATGCCTTTTCAGATGGGAGTAGCCAAACTATTAGGTATCAGAATCAGGCCCGAAGAAACCTATCCGAAAACTCAAATTTATCTGGTTAAACGTCAAGACCTCAAGGAAGAAGAAACCAGCGTTCCCTCGCGATTAATTACCTTCAATGGCGACAGTTATCACTTCCTTTGTAGTTACCATAGTACCAACGGTCAAATTCAGATTGTGGCTATCCAAAATGCCACTATTAGTTTAACCGAAGCGATCGAAAAAGACGATATCCAACATTTTACCGGTCAGAGTTATCCCCCCGAATACCACGGCATCCCCTGGATGTTTTCCTTTGACGTCGGAGTGCTGCGCAAAGTGGTTATCGAAGATGCCAGGGTGATGAGCGAACAAGCTTTCATCCATCCGGGTTGGTTCTGTACCAGTCTCTACACCGCCGACCCGCGGGAATCGGAACAGGGATACAGTGCCGTTTATCAAATCTATCTCGGTTATGTGCGCGAATTAATCTGTCGTCGTCAGTATATGGATTGTCGCGACCAAAGTAATCGCATCCTCAGCGATGCCGAACTTCCCTGTCATGACTTGCCCTCGGTATTAGCCAAGGTTCCCTTTGATAAGGATTGGAATCAGTTAACTGAACAGATTAGGCAAGAAAAAAATGCCAGTGATACTCATGTATCACATTTAGGTCGGGGACTACTGGATTTTTATGTTTGTCCTGATGGCTATATTTTAGATAGCATTCAGTTTATTCCCCAAGAACAGGCCTATCTATTGACGACGGTTTTAACCCCGACCAGAGTATTAGAAGCTTGGTTATTTAACCCTGACAATCTCAAGGACGGACCGATTGCTAAACTGAGCTTGCCGGAAGATGTTCACTTTGGCTTGACCTTGCATTCCGAGTATTTCGAGCAGGTGGTCTCTTCTCCCCGTCCTTCCGTCTCACAGGTAAATCGAGTTCTTTCAGCCTTGCGGAGTCTTGTCTTGGTTCCCGTAGAATTTTTCTTGGGGAGACCCGCAGCCGTTTACAATCGCCAAGTAAAAAAATGATTGTTCTCAAAGGATACGACATTCTTGCCCAGGTTTACGAAAGCGTTAACTCAGAAGTCTATCGGGCCATTCGCACCGTCGATAATCAACCGGTTATGCTCAAAATCCTCAAGCAAGAATATCCCACCACCCAAGAACTAACCCACTACAAACAGGAGTATAAAACCATCTGCGGTCTGAACTTCGAGGGGGCGATTAAAGCCTATGGTTTAGAAACCTACCGCAGAACTCCCGTGATTATTTTGGAAGATTTCGGGGGTATATCCTTAAAAAAATGGCTAGAGGGCAAACCCCTGGCCTTAAGGGACTTTTTAAGCCTTGCACCCCGAATAGTGGCTAATTTAGAGAAAATTCACAACGCCAAGGTTATTCACAAAGATATTAATCCTGCCAATATAGTTCTTAACCCCGAAACCGGACAAATTAAAATCATCGATTTTGGCATTGCCAGCGTCCTGCGGCGGGAAAATCCGGGGCTAAAAAATCCCAACGTCCTTGAGGGGACTTTAGCCTATATTTCTCCCGAACAAACCGGACGGATGAATCGCAGTCTCGATTACCGCACGGATTTTTATTCCTTGGGCGTTAGCTTCTACGAACTTCTCACCGGACAATTACCTTTTCGGGCTAAAGATGCTTTGGAATTAGTTCACTGTCATCTGGCAAAACAACCTTTGGAGATTAATAGTCTCGTCAGGGAGAAAATTCCCCCGGTGGTGGAGGCAATCATCATGAAACTGATGGCTAAAACCCCCGAGGAACGATACCAAAGTGCCTACGGTATTCGAGCAGATTTAGAAGAATGTTTAAGACAACTAGAAACAACGGGTAAAATTGAGGATTTTGTCATCGCTAGGCAAGATCTAGCCAATCAGTTCCAAATTCCCCAAAAACTCTACGGTAGGGAGGCGGAAATCGCCACTCTCCTCACTGCTTTTCAACGGGTAGCCACGGCGGATAAAAACTCCTCTCACACCGAACTGATGCTAGTTACGGGTTATTCTGGCATGGGTAAAACCACCCTGGTTAGGGAAATTTATCAGCCAATTACTGAAAAACGCGGCTTTTTTATCTCTGGTAAATTTGACCAATTTCAGCGCGATATTCCCTATGCTGCCGTGATTAGCGCTTTGACTCATCTCGTCAAGCAACTTTTGGGGGAAAGTCAACCACAACTGCAACTATGGCGACAAAAACTCCTCAAGTCTTTGGGGACGAATGCACGGGTTATTATTGACGTGATTCCCCAACTAGAATTAATTATCGGTCCACAACCAGAGGTGTTACAATTAGGAGCGATCGCTACTCAAAATCGCTTTAATTTAGTCTTTAAAAATTTTATTCGGGTCTTTTGTTCCCCGGAACATCCTCTGGTCATCTTTCTCGATGATTTGCAATGGGCAGACTTGGCTAGTCTCCAGTTAATAGAATTAATTATGCTCGATGGCGATATGGACTATTTGTTTTTAATTGGCTCCTATCGCAGTAATGAAATTAATTCCACCCATCCCCTAACCGCTACCCTGGATAAATTAGAGCAGGGGGGCATAATTATCAATCAAGTTATTTTAAAACCTCTGGGGCTTGAACAGGTCAATCAGTTAATTGCAGAGACATTAAATCATTCACCAGAATATGTGCAATCTTTGGCCGCTTTAGTCTGGCAAAAAACCCACGGTAATCCTTTTTTTGTCAATGAATTTCTCAAAACCATCTACTGGGAAAATTTGCTATTTTTCCAACCGGGGCAGGAAACAACCACTAAAACCGACAATAATAGGGGCTATTGGCAATGGCATCTCGGTCAAATTCAAAGGATTGGCAGTACCGATAATCTGATTCAATTTATGATGGGCAAAATGCAGAAATTGCCTCCCGAAACCCAAGAAGTCTTAAGTTTAGCAGCCTGTCTTGGGGCAGAATTTAATTTATACATTCTGGCAATAATCTCTGAGAAATCACCTTCAGAACTTTTACCAATTTTAACTTCTAGTAGCGAAGCTGGTTTAATTATTCCCCTCTCCGAATTAGATGAACAATTACTGATTCAAGAATATAAATTTGCTCATGATCGTATTCAACAAGGAGCTTACGCTCTCATCGAAGACAGCAAAAAAGCTTTAATTCATTTGAAAATTGGTCGCCTACTTTGGCAGCATACTGCCACCAATGAATTAGCGGAAAAGATTTTTAAAATAGTCGATCATCTCAATCTTGGTTATCAACTAATTAGCGAGGAAAAAGAACGAGAGTCAGTGGCTAACTTGAATTTACTAGCAGCCCAAAAGGCAAAAGCCGCTAATGCCCAAACTGGAGCCTTAAAATATATTAAAATCGCTCAAAAACTTCTCAAAAAATCAAGCTGTAAAAATAACTATCAACTGACTTTAAATATTTATTCTGAAGCCACAGAAATCGCCTATTTAAGTGGTAACTTTGAGCAGATGCAACGCTGGGCTAATCTCGTATTAAAACAGGCAAAAACCACCCTAGATAAGGTGAAAGTTTATGAAGTAATCATCGAAGCGTATCACGCCCAAAATCACGAACTAAAAGCGGTACAAATTGGCTTATCTGTCCTCAAAAGCTTAGATTTCGAGATTCCTGAATCCTTACAATCATCAGATATTCAAAAAGAACTAACTAAAACCAGGCAAAAATTAGCGGGGCAAAATATCGAAGATTTAAGTAATTTACCGCCGATAAATGAGGAAGAAAAATTAGCAATCATGAAGATAGCGGCTGCCATATTTTCTCCTGTTTTTATTGCCGCACCTCATCTCTTAACCATCCTAGTATCAAAACAGGTTAACTTATCAATTCAGTACGGCAATAGTTATCTAGCGGCTTTTACCTATGTTAATTATGGCTTAATTCTTTGTGGTCTTTTAGAAGATTGGGAAACGGGTTATCAATTTGGGAAATTGGCTTTAAACATTGCCGATAAATTTCATGCCAAAGCCCTGATGCCGAAAATAATTGCCGTCTTTTCCACCACTATTAGTATCTGGAAAGAACCGATTAAAAATTCCCTGTCCTTGTTAAAATCTTCCTATCAAACTGGTTTAGAAATGGGTGATCTATACTACGGAACAACCTGCGCCTATCTTTACTGTTTTCATTCCGCCTTTATCGGACAGGAATTAACCGAATTAGCTGGAGAAATAGCTAACTATGATCTGGCTTTTGTTAAGCTCAAACAAGAAAACACCCGCAACTATCTAAAAATCTACGGTCAAACAGTTTTAAATCTGCTGGGGCGCTCGGAAAATCCCGGTCATTTAGAAGGACAGTACTATCAAGAAACTCTTATGTTACCGTACCATGTAGAGGCTAATGATCTCTACGGTCTCTGTGCTTTATTTGTTAATAAATTATACCTTTGTTATCTATTTGGACAGTACGAACAAGCCATTGAAAATGCTAACCAAGCCCAAAAATATCTGGGAGGAGCTACCGCTACTTTCTTGATTCCTCTGCATAATGTCTATGATTCCCTCGCCCATTTAGCTATTTATAATCATCTGGACAATGACCAAAAACAGCAAGTATTAGAACGAGTGACGAATAATCAGAAAAAGCAACAGGAATGGGCGAATCAAGCACCCTCTAACTATCTCCATAAATTTTATTTAGTGCAAGCGGAAAAGGAGCGAGTGCAGCAATCTTATCTAGAAGCCATAGAAAACTACGATCTAGCCATCGCTAAAGCCAAGGAAAATGAATATATTAATGAAGAAGCACTAGCTAACGAACTAGCGGCGAAATTCTATCTCGATTGGGGTAAAGTAAAAATTGCCAAAACCTACATCAATGAAGCTGCTTATCTCTATTCTCTTTGGGGAGCAACAGCTAAAGTCAAAGATATAGAAAGCCGTTATTCTCAGTTAATGGTCAATAATTATGGTTCCAATTCCCTGACCGAAACTAGGAAAACTACCACCAGAAAAAATTCAGTTAGTCATGCGGGAGAACTGTTAGATTTAGCCACGATTATGAAGGCATCCCAAGCCATTTCTAGCGAGATAGTTTTAGATAAATTACTCGCCACCCTGATGAAAATTCTCATCGAAAATGCTGGGGCGCAGCTGGGCTATCTTATCCTAGAAAGCGGCGGACAACTATTGATCGAAGCCTCCGGTTCCGTGCAGGAAGATGGGGTGACAGTCTTTAAATCTAATGCCATCGAAGAACATCTTCCCGTCTCAATTATTAACTATGTAGCCCGGAGCGGTCAAACCGTTCTTAATAACGATGCCGCCCATCACGGCAATTTTAGCAACGATCCCTATATTAAAACCCATCAAACCAAATCGCTGCTCTGCACACCCCTCCTCGACCAAGGACAACTACGGGGAATTGTCTATCTAGAAAATAATCTCACCGTCGGGGCTTTTACCCAAGAAAGATTGGAAGTGCTGCAACTGCTCTCCAGCCAAGCGGCGATCGCAATTACTAACGCCAAACTCTACGCCGAAATCAAAGCTAAACAGAGACAACTAGCGCAATTTTTAGAAGCCATGCCAGTGGGGGTATTTGTTCTGGATGCCGACAGTCAACCCTATTATGCCAATCAAACCGCCCAAGAGATTTTAGGAAAAGGGATAGTTAATATCACCACGGCTAATCAGTTGGGGAAAACCTATCAGTTATATCAAGCTGGAACCGATCGATTGTATCCCACCGAAGACCAGCCGATTGTCCGAGCTTTAAGGGGGGAAAAAAACACGATGGATGATCTAGAAATTCACCAAGGAGAGAAGATTATTCCCCTAGAAGTGTATGCCACGCCCGTTTTTGACGAAAAAGGAGAAATTATCTATGCGATCACCGCTTTTACCGATATTAGCGAACGAAAACAGGCGGAAGCGGAACGGATTCGCTTTACCGAAGAATTAGCCGAGTATAGCCGCACCCTAGAACAGAAAGTGCAGGAGCGCACCCTAGAACTCAGCCAAACCCTAGAAATTCTCAAGGCCACCCAAGCCGAATTACTATTTGAAAATGAACTGCTCAGAAGTAGCGAAGAATCTAGCACCTTTGACTACCAAGTGGGGGGCAGTTTGCCCATGGATGCCCCCACCTACGTGGTCCGCGCCGCCGACCGTTATCTCTATAAAGCCCTCAAACGCGGCGATTTTTGCTATGTTCTCAATCCCCGTCAAATGGGTAAGTCTAGTTTAATGGTACGCATGATCGACCACCTCCAACACGAGGGGGTCTGTTGCGCTCCCATTGATTTAACCCGCATCGGCAGCGAAAATGTCACTCCCGACCAATGGTACAAGGGGATAGCCTTCGAGTTAGGGCGACGTTTTGGACTGCTCAAAAGGGTCAATCTCAAAGCTTGGTGGCAAGAACGGGAAGATGTCTCGGCAGTACAGCGCTTGGGCGAATTTATCGAAGAAGTGTTATTGCTGGAAGTGGGGATCGTGGAAGGTTCTCCCCCGAAACCGATCGCGATTTTTATTGATGAAATTGATAGCGTTTTGGGCTTAAATTTTGCGGTTAATGACTTTTTTGCCCTGATTCGTTCCTGCTATAACCAGCGTGGTTTTAACCCGCTCTATCGGCGTTTGACCTTCGCTTTCTTCGGTGTTGTCACCCCCTCCGATTTAATTACCGACCACCAAATCACCCCTTTTAATATCGGTCATTCGATTCAATTGGAGGGTTTTAAGGAACACGAAGCCCAGCCTTTACTGCGCGGATTGGCCGAGAAAGTCAGTAACCCGCAAACTGTCTTAAAAGAAGTCTTTGCTTGGACAAACGGTCAACCTTTTCTGACCCAAAAACTCTGTCAGTTAATTCGCACCGCTGCCTCACCGATTCCCCCCAATGGTGAGGCCCCCTGGATTGAGGACTTAGTACAGAAGAAGATCATTGACAATTGGGAGGCTCAGGATGAACCGGAACATCTGCGCACTATTCGCGATCGGCTCCTCAACAGTCATCGCTCCCAGTTGCTCCTGAGACTCTATGAACGGATTTTAAGGGAAAAGGAGGTGATTGCCGAGGATAGCCCCCCAGAAAAAGAGTTACTTTTATCGGGGTTAGTGGTCAAAGACCAAGGCCGGCTGCGGGTTCATAATCCCATCTATCAAGCAATCTTTAACCTCCATTGGCTGACCCTGGCAAAATCAACCTAATGGGACTTAGACAAAAAACAAATCGAGAAAAGCCTCAACTCCAATCCCCGCTTGGGATTTACTTCGAGAAGCCCAAAATCGCTGAAACCCAGATAGATCAAGGAAAATCATAAATCGAGGTTAACCCTTTGTCCC
>NZ_JADBUE010000026.1:0-3313 GCF_020245805.1 Microcystis sp. M179S2
ATACTAAATCCAGTTATTAAAAACTGATTATCTATTCCCTCTTTTGCCTTTTGCCTCTTGCATGAGTGCCTGTCCTCATAAGTAGCCTATGCTCAACGGATTTAGTATTACTTGTTGAGATGAGAGCTAGCGCTTTTCACGTTACTGAGGTATCGACAAGTTTTGCCAACAAAGGGTTTAAGCTCCTTGCCCATACCTCATTCTGATGAAAACTGCTATATTTATGTTGATAATCATTCAGCTAAGGGGCGGAAAAAAGCAGAAGAACATTGACCTTTTCTATTAGAAGACATCAAAAGTTTAATCGATCATGAAACCACATTACCTGTTAATTCCCCTCGGTTTTATCGCCTTAGCTGCCCTTGCCATCGGGGTCTATCAAGCTTCCAGCGCTCCCCTACCCGCGGGATTTCCGACCCCGACCCCGAACGGACGGATCGAGGTGAAGAACTATCCCGCCTATCGGGCCGCCACTTACCGTTATCGGGGTCAATTGTCCGAGGCGGCCAACCGGTCGTTTTATCCCCTGTACCAACACATCAGTTCTAACGAGATCTCGATGACCGCACCCGTCGAAACCCGCTACCCCGCAGACGCTGGAGCGACATCGGGAGAGGCCGAAGTTTCCTTTCTCTACCGTGACACCGACACTTACCCGAAAGAGGTGGCCGATAATATTCGGATCGAGGATGTACCACCCATGACGGTGGTGAGTCTGGGATTGCAGGGTAGCTACGATTTTGACAGCTATCGAGAGGGATTAACCAAGCTGAACGAATGGCTGGCCGAACATCCGCACTACCTGGTGATCGGTTCCCCCCGTCGCTTTTTCTATGACGGTCCCTACGTTCCCGATCCCCTGAAACGGAGCGAGATACAGATCCCCGTCGAGGTGGTATCCCCGAACCGTTGAACTTAGGGCCAATCCTGACTCGTATCGCAGAGGAAATGGTCGGCCATGATGTCCTCGAAGGTGAAAGGACAGTGAGAGGGAAAAGTCCGTATCGGTAAATCCGTCTCGCGTAAAGCCAAATCGACTCCGGCCTCGAAAGCATCGGATAAAGCCGTCGGTATCTGGGATTTTAAACTAGGATTGCCCTCTAGATGCCGTCTGATCCCTCGTCTCTGTTCTCTAATTGTCAAAAACCAACTACGAGAACGTTTATCTGGCTGATATTCCCATTTGAGAAGATGTCCTACCAAAACGGTTAGACGACTCACCAGTTCTCGATATTCTTGTTTACCCAAGGAAATGATTTCCTCCCGTAAGTTTTGCCAGTCCAGAGCTTCTACCTGTCGGTTGGCTAGAGCTTTCGCTTGTAGCTCTGTCCACCCATAGAAGTCGGATTCATACAGGTAATTCGCTTGATCTTTCATATTGGAACTTTACCTATAATGTCGGCTGGAAGGAACCCTCGGTTTTACCTCGGAGATGAAAGGTTCCGCCAGTATAGAACAACGAAGCACGATATTAATCAATGGGTTGCAATCCCGTAATCTCTAACAACTTCGGTGAGAGTATGATTCTTTGATTTTGCCTAAGCATCTAGCCTTTTCCATTCTTGATCAGATAAACGAACTGCAAGGATTTTGTCTCTTGCCGTTGTAGCCAATCTAGCACCACAATTATCATAACGGGAAAGGTAATCAATCTTTGTGTCCTTTGTGTCTTTGTGGTTCCTTCCACTCGCTCGCCAGCAAGGTACGAGATTTAGGATGAGAACTTCCCATGGCGCACCTCCCACAAAATAAACGGATTTTTATCTTGTTAGATCGCCAAATACAGGAAACCTTAGAAAAAGAATATCAAACCAGTCTAGATAAACTTTTACCCCTAAAACAACAATTAAGAGCCACCGATGAATTGATCGATCTAATTGTTTATAAACTCTAGGGATTAAGCGAGGAAGAAATTAAAATTATTGAAGGGAGAGAGTAAAAAAAAGAATAAGCTTTTAAGCATTTAATTGCCTCAATTATTGATTATTTATTGAGAGAATGTAGGATTACAAATAGATGAAATTTCAAGAGTTTGCCAAGGGACTAGGTGGGAAGTATTGGGATATAAGGGTTTCAAGGTTTTTACAAACCTGTAACTGATTTTTTGACCCTGGCAAACGTTTGAAATTTCATTGTAGTATGCTGACTTTGCCTGATTCTCAATAAAGTAGAGTTATTCTCATTTAGAGTATTCTTTTTCGAGAGCGTTATATCTGGCTTCCCAGAGCCGATCACGAATAGCAAAATCCTTTTCAGCTTCTTGGCGAGTGTAAAGAGTTTTAAGGTTGTCGTTAGTTTCTTTGATTTCTTCTTTGATTATTTTTTGACCGACTTCGAGGTTTTCTAGTTTTTGGCCTAATCCTACGATGATGGTGATCACTGCGATTACGGTTACTAAAAGGGTGCTGATTGCTTGCACTTGATCCTCCCATTTAAAAGATTTCTTGACCAGCTTTTTTTTTTAAGCATTTCCCGTGCCTTTTTGCTGTTTTGGTACTTTTGATTGTCTTAGGGGTGTGGACAGGGTATCAGTGCCAAAATTTTGCCATGGCAAAATTTTGGCATTGGGAGTAAAAAAGACTCCCTGATTTCGCTTTGTGGATCGGGCTAAAATTGATTTAGTTTTTGGAGATATTTGGTGAATAAGCCTGTGATTGACTGGAAAAACCCGCAGGAAAAGATTAGTCGCTATTTTTCGACTGCTGAGGTGACTAAAAACGATTTACGGCGAATTCCTGCTAGTGGAAGTGAGATCGAGCGCAATATTTTAAGCCTGGCGATCGAGCTTGATAAGATTCGTGAGGAGTGGGGGTCTGGGATTGTCGTTACTTCTTGGTATCGCCCAATCGCGGTAAATAGGGCTGCAGGTGGCGCAAATAACTCTCAACACATTTTTGGGCGTGCTGCTGATATTAAGCCTGCTAACGGCGATTTGTTGCGGTTTCAGGGGTGGCTCGACCAAGGCTGGTTTGGTGCGTTAGGCTACGGCGCACAAAAGGGTTTTGTTCACCTTGATACTCGAAACCGTAAGGGTTGGAAGTCAGGTGGGCAAAAAGGTCCACGATGGAATTACTAAAATGGGCAAAAATCTATTAACTACTCAGGTCTTTTGGGGTGTGATCTTTACTTTATTTTTGGCTGCTTCTCCTAAGCTTGAGGAGCTAGTGGGACTTAAACAAATTTCAAGCCCAAATAAAGCCTAAACTGGCTTTGTAAGCGGCAAACACATCCAGATTCTCGGTCAGCCACTCAAAGAAACGGAAAGACATCGCTGTCCGAAAAGCTTCCAAGGCTTCCACAAAAGTGTTTAAAG
>NZ_JADBUE010000260.1:0-31199 GCF_020245805.1 Microcystis sp. M179S2
AATAGCATCGTCTATGGCTTGATACTGTTGAGTTTTAGCTTTAACTTTAAACTCTAAGACAAACATTTTACGCACGGGTTACTTAGATAAAATCAGTATAGCACAATAAAAGTTAAGTTAACAAGCTATAGTTTAAAAAGCCGTCCTAAAAGGACGGGGCTTTAACCCAAAATTTCGGTAAATTTTAGTCAAATATTTGATCTACTTAGTTTCTAATCCTCTTTTTAGGTAGGAGAATTGTCAGAGCCTTTCTCTTGCCTATTGCCTATTGCCTATTGCCTTCAGAAACTGATAACTGATAACTGCTTAATTTCCTCGCCAAAAGACAATCGAATTATTGAGAGGTTGAATGGTGGTGCCGGGATAATAGAAAGCGAGAATTTGTTCGGGAGACCAACCCAAACGGGCTAAATTATAGGAACCAAATTGACTTAATCCTACCCCGTGGCCAAAACCGCCACCAATAAAGTTATAACCCTGGATCTGTCGATTGGTATCGTAGATAGGATCGATGTAGAATAGGGTACTGCGAGGCGGTCCCAAAGCACTACGCACCTCATTTTTATGCAGTTCTAAAATCCCCTTATCGGTTTGAACGGTCATAGTCAGAATCCGACCGGAAGGAGAGCGCTTAGTCACTTCCATCCATTGGATTTTCTGGAAATGGGCGAGGGGATGTTTTCTGCGTTTTAGATAGGTTTCTAGGTCTTGACTCAAATCAGCTAAAGAAGCTTGTTTTTGCCAGCGAAAAACCCGTCGACCCGTCTCATTAAAACCATCTTTAAGATTAATAAACTGGCGAAAAGTTGTCTCATTAGCGAGAGATTGTTTCGAGAGATCCCAGACTCGATTGGGGGAGTCCACCACTGCCCGGAGATAAGGTCTTTCCTCCCCATCCCAAACATCACTAAAGAGGGCAGTTATTCCGCCGGTGGTAGAGGAATAAAGGGCATCCACTAACTCATTTTGGTAGGTTAAAACCAGGCCTCGCGTGGCCGCGATCGCTTGATCAGCCCGGGGATTAGTTCCGGTCAATCCATAATAAACTTGACAATGGGTATCGGCACAGAGTTCGTAATTATCGGCTTGAAAACGGCGGAGATTGCGGAGGGCGTAGGTGCGGGCGATAATAGTTTGCGCCTGGGTGGCGCTTTCCGGGGCATCATGACCGATTTCGTGGGGTACAACCCCGCGCAGGTAGGTTTCGAGGGGAACGTTATTAACTAGGGTAAAAGTGCCGTAGGCGTTGGGCTGTAGGCGCATAGTTCCCCCGTACAAACGTAACTGATCGGGGCTATGGGTGACTTGAATCAGGTTTTTTTGGCTCTCGATTTCTAATTCTTTGGGAAAATAGCGCACCCCGTTGATTTGGAAAGAAACTTGCGGCTTTTCTTTGAGTAAAACACTATTAATATAGGGTTGATTGTAGCCTTTGGCTTGCAAACTGGTCAGCAACCAACGTCGCACTAGGGGATTTTCATAAACTTCTCGCTTTGCCCAAACCTGCCAGCGTCCGGGCTGGGTAATTTCCACTTTAATGCCCATTTTTGCCCAATTTTTGGCACTATTTTCGGCGGTTTCAAAGGTGGCGTGGTCGCTCAAAATGACTTTTTCTTGCAGGATGGGAGAAGCGAGAGGACGGGGAATAACTTCTAATTGTAGGCGATTGGTTTGCAGGGTTTGGGATTGGCCATCTTCTCCCACCACGCGCAGGGTGAGATTATCACCACTGGTACTACTCAGGGTTAATTTTTCCTTGGCTTCATCGCCAAAACGTTGGACAATGCCCAATCTCAGAAGGACATCCTTGGCTATAGCGGCAGGAATTAGGGTTAAACTGAGCAAGATCGCCGCAGTTATGGAACCGATGCTAATTATTTGTTTTTTTTCCTTGATTTTTAGCATAAAGTCAATTATCTGTTAATAAGTTTTCATAAAAGTTGAGGATATTCAGAGATTATAGCAGCAAGCCGTTAGGGGAATGGGAGAATAGGGTAATGAGGGAATTTCAACTAAAACCCCAACACCCCAACACCCAACACCCAACAAAGCACCTAACTTCCCCCATCGCTGATAATGCGTAAACGTACCATTTTTTGTCCACCTTCATCCAGTTCTACTTCGATCACTTCACTGGTTAAACTTTCCAAACAGGTTAACATCGATCGCAGATGGGGATTACTTGCTCCCGTATCCACATAGAGGCGATCGGACAAACTACCTAAACGTTTCCAAGTAGTATAAAGTTTAGCTACGGCTTGCTCTAATTGTGTGGCTTGTTTAACCAGGTCCGCCGCCGTATTTAGACAATCGACGCGCAAAGCTTCTTCTAGAGCCATTTCGATATCTAAATTACCCCGTCGGAGAGTTTGTACTTGGGCCGCCGCATCGAGATATTTGGCTAAACTGCGTGCTTCCGAGGTGATTAATTTTACCGTGTCCACATCGGGATTAGCGGCGATTTCTTGACGGAGAGTGTCGATATGAGTATCGGGTAACTTTTCTAATTCTTTCACTAAGGGGGCGAGATGACGCGCCGGTAAACTGCCGTCGCTGGCTTTTTCTTTCACTTCATCGGGTAGTAAATCTGAACTCATCGCTGTCCATTCATCGGCCAATTGCTTCACCTCCCGACGGGTAATTCTCTCCCCTTGTCGGGCCGCATCACTGACTAATTTTTGAATTTCGGGGGCAGATTTGGCCGTTTCCACGAAGGCGCGTTTACTAAAATTATTGATACTATCGGGATCCAGTTGTCCTTCTGCCAGGAGAGTATCAGCACTATTAGCCAATTGAATCAGAGCATAAGCTTGACTTTTAGTGATTTCTCGCTGTTTTAACCAGTTCAAAAAGCCTGTACCGCGACTATCACCGCCTTGCTTTTCCCGGTCGCGAATAGCTCGCAAAATTCGCCCCCGCCAGATTTCCGTTTGCAAATCAAAGCGATCGCAAACTTTCCAAAAAGAATCCAGTTGCTGCTGAAAGTCATGATCTTGGATGGTTTCATCTTCGGGATCTGGCAGTTGAAAGTTAAACTCTAGAGGCGTTTCAAAGGCATCAATGATCGCGGAGGTGTCGGAGGAGAACGTCGCAGCATCAACCATAGGATAGACTCGGCAGTTAATCGGGCATTTTATCTTAACTCGCTCTGGCAACCCCCGACAAGCCGATTAATCGTCAGGTAAAACCCCACACCCCACACCCCACACCCCACACCCCACACCCTGTCCCCACGAAAAACTTTTTCAGCCAACCCTAGTTAGGGGAAGCATTGGGGGGAGTGGGACTGGTGACAGGTGCGGAAGGTGTCGTCCCGGTCGTGGGACTGGTGACAGGTGCGGAAGGTGTCGTCCCGGTCGTGGGACTCGGACTGGTGACAGGTGCGGGAGAAATCGATGGATTGGAAGCGGGATGACGACTCAGGAATTGCCAAGCGATCGCAGCCAGCAAACCGAGAACACCGACAGCGATCACTACTACGACTAGGGGTGAAACCCTAGTGGGTGCGGGGGGAGAAGTACGACTAGAAACCGAAGAAGATGCGGGGGGGGGAGTGGGTATTGCTGTCACCACTTCTTCTCCGGGGTAGGTGTCCCCGCTGTAATCAAAATCTTGGTCATTAAGATCGGGAATAATTTGTTCTTTGGCCTGAGCATAAACTAAAGGCCTGATAGGTTCAGCCGCAGGAACTACCCGACAATAAACTAGGGCGATGGTGGAGTTATCGTGACCGTTTTTCTGGTTAGCTAGTTGTAATAAACTTTCCCCCACGGCGGTTACATTTTTCTCTCCTCGCAAAAGAGGCACAATTTCACTGTCCCAGTATTGTTCTACCCGATCGTAATCACTTAAACCATCGGAACAGAGGAGAAAAACACAATCTTGATCAATAATCAACCTCTGAACCGTGGGATGGAGATTAGTGGCGCTACTCATGCCCAAAGCTTGCACCAAGGCCCCGGCGTTGGGATACTGTATGGCATCACGATAGAGGAGATAGCCTAATTTCACTTCCCTGGAAGCGAGATCGTCATCCACCGTCACTTGATGACAACTGTGGGCAGTAATCCAATAGATGCGGGAATCCCCCACATGGGCCGCGTACATTTCCTGGGCCTGGGCAAAAGCCATAACTAGAGTCGTACCCATGCGCTGACGATCTTGTCTTGACTCCTGATCATTGCGTTGACTGATCAGATCATTGGTGACACGAATCGCCTGTTCGAGGACAAGACTGTGACTATCGGGATAGACTTCCATATCAGTGGGGGCACTGCGATTAATTTCCCTAGGCAGGGTTTCGATCGCCAATTGAGCAGCGATTTCGCCCCCTTCCTGACCGCCGATGCCATCACAGACAATCGCCAGGGGATTTTGACCATGAGCGAGGGTTATGGCCTGATTAGTCGGGGGATAACAGGCATCCTCGTTGTGTTCCCGCAGCGGACCGGTATCGGTGCGGGTAAAAATCTCATAGCTGCGTTCTTGACCTCCACCGTAGTGCTGTAGTGCATAATCGAGGATAGCGATCAGGGATTCCGGGCGATCGAGATCACCGGATTCTAGCTCTTGGGTCAGGGATGCGAGAAAATCTTGAATATTAGCGGCTGCCGTCGGCATCAGACCGGCCCACAGGGCCCCTAAATCTCGTAAATTGGGAGCGGTAGCCTCGTCTTTGCTTAATTCTAGCAATTGCAGCAGCTGATTATTCACTCTCGTCAGAGAAGGGTTAAGCAGACTAGAGACCACAGCTTTTCTCTGAAGGGGATACCAGAGTTTGGCCATTTGCCATAACCAGTGAATTTGCCTTAAATCAGAAGCTTGCGACCAAACCTCGGCCAGAGTGGGCAATAGTTCTGGATAAATTAATTCTCCCGTTTCGTCGAGGGGAATAGTGCCGTATTCCAACAGCCAGATGTCCATATTTAAGCGTTCATCGGGACTGGGAATATAGCCATAGACTTGGGGAATGTGGAGATGGAAGGGTAACAATTTTAGGTAGAGGGAAATCCAGCTAGGAGGTTCGTCCGGCGCTTGGGGTGCTTGAGCGGGTTTAGTATCAAGAACAATTTGTGGTTGTTTGACCAAATAACGATTATCAATTAGCTCGCCAACATGATAATAGGTTCTCACCCAATCACCCATCATCCATAAATAGCGCTTAACTAAAGGAGTACCGCATTTTTCACAGAATCTATTAGTGAGAGCGTTCGGGGATAGACAGGTTAGGTTTTGACATTGGAGGGTTGTCACGGAATCCATGAAAACTGCTGACTCCTAAAGCGCGGTTAGTATAGGTTAATAAAATAGCGTGTTTTTATCCACGATGACTGCCAGTGTATTGCAGTGTTTCCCAAATTTTACCCTTTGTGGCTCGCTCAGGAATAATTAATGCTGACAGTGCCATCTCTATAGGTATGTCTGGGGTTGGGGAAGTGGGAATTATAAATTATAAATTATGAATTGGGGAGGTGGGGAAGTGGGGAAGTGGGGAAGTGGGGAAGTGGGGAAATTGAACTAAAACCCCAAAACCCTATCACCCCAAAACCCTATCACCCTATCTCGGAGTCTCCTGACAGTTTCTAAATATTTTTCAACATCAGCAAAGAGCGAGTTTGAAAGCCGAGATTTTGGTAGAGATTGAGAGCATTGTCGTTATTGATGAAGACTTGTAAACCGAGGCGGGTTTGTCCGCGACTTTTTGCCCAATCCTTAGCTCGATCGATTAGTGCGCTGGCGATACCTTGGCGACGATGCTGGGGATCGACGTAAATTAGGAAAATATGACCATAGCGATCGCCTGTCACCTGATCGACGGCGCTCCCCATCCAGAGACAAGCGATCGCCGTTTGTTGTCCTTCGACGATCCACAGGGGAGTATCGAGGCAAAAAAACTGTCTGACTGTATCAGCTAGATGGGAGAGGTTTTTTTGTTCGGGAAAAAATTCTTGATAGCTGCGGGTGAGAAAATTAATTAGTAGATAGCGATCGCTCGGGTTTCCCAGTCGCAGCCGATAATCTTCGGGAAGGTTAGCCATGCCAAGGATAAGAGAAAATTATGCCCAGGGATGGCTCGATCGGAGCGGGTGCCGCTAAATCTGCCGGTAAAAAAATCCGGATGCCGGTGGCAACCAGAGCAACTAAAAACACGAAGATAGTCAGGAGCGGAGCGATATATTGCCGGAAAAAAGCCATAATTATTTGATCTCTAAACTGCTGTTCCTTCTATTTTAAGGATTGCCAGTGGAGATATCGGCAATTTTTTTAAAAAAATTCGCCCAAAAAAAAGTGATCGGCATACCGATCACTAGAAACCGACAACTAGACTATGACTAAACACCGATTAAATCTAACGAAGGTGCAAATAGGCCGCCTCTGCTTCCAATTGACGCACTAGAGCCTCATTTCCCTGCGCTCTAGCTACTTCCAGTCGGTGTTGTAAATTTCTGCGGAGTGTTTCCCTATGGGCCACGGTGGCCTGTGTTAGGACTTGCTGACGATTTTTGTTCATGGTGGACAGACTTTTGAGCGACTTAACTTACCTTATATCTAAATCATAACATTCTCCTTGGGAAACTGTATCTTTAGCTACTGAATTTAGCGTTAAGATTTATTAAAGCTGTTGGCAACCTTAGTGACAAGTCAATGACGGAACAGGCACTGATAACCCTTACTAGCGATTTTGGACTACGAGACGGTTATGTGGGCATTATCAAGGGAGTAATCGCGGGAATTGCCCCCCATGCTCGCACGATCGATCTGAATCATCAAATTTCGCCCCAAGACCTTTACGCTGGTCGTTTTATCCTCCTGAATGCCTATCAATACTTTCCCCAAGGCACTATTCATCTGGCAGTTATAGATCCGGGGGTAGGAAGCAAAAGACGCGGGGTAGGGATTCGTTTTGCCGGTGGTTATTTAGTTGGTCCAGATAATGGTTTATTTAGTGGCATTTTAAGCCAATCTCCCGCTATATCTGCCGTTAATCTCAATAATTCTTCCTATTGGCGCACCCCTAACCCTAGCACTACTTTTCATGGTCGTGATATTTTTGCTCCTGTGGCCGCTTATTTGTCCCGGGGAGTACCCCTAGAAATGTTAGGTGAGATTATTGATCCCGATAGCTTGCAACAATTAGCGATCGCTGTTCCGCCAATCGAGGAAGATAAAATCAGGGGTCAAATTCAATATATTGACATTTTCGGCAATTTAATCAGCAATATTCCCGATTATCTCCTAGAGGGAAAAAATTGGTCGGTGCAGTTGGGTCCAAAAATTATCCCCGCAAAAAACACCTACAGTGATGTTCCTTGGGGGGAAATAGTCGCTTTTATCGGTAGTCACGGGGGGTTAGAAATTGCCGTCAATAGTGGGAGCGCCCAAAAGCAATTACACCTAAATATTGGCGATGCGATCGAGGTTACAATAGATAGGAGATAGGAGATAGGAGTCAGGAGACTCCGAGATAGGAGTCAGGAGTCAGGAGTTAGGAGTCAGGAGTCGGTCGTCAGGAGACTCCGAGACAGGAGACAGGAGATTATTTTTATTTATTCTTCCCACACCCCACTACCCCACTACCCCACTACCCCACTACCTACTGATCACTGATATGGCCTTTTAATCAATTCTCATACTAATATCTAACCAAGTAGAACGGGTAATCGGGGCGCTAGTGGAAATATAATCTACTCCTGTTTCGGCAACGTTGCGAATGCGATCGAGGGTAATATTTCCCGATGCTTCTATTTTGGTTTTACTATTAAAATTGCGGATCATCTCCACAGCAGTTTGCATCATCTCTAAATCCATATTATCTAACATAATGATCTCTACCTGCTGCTGCAGGGCCTGATTCACTTCTTCTAATTGGCTGGTTTCTACCTCAATTGTGAGAGGATAGGGCATATTTTGCCGTACACGACGCACTGCTTCCTCAATGCTGCCTGCTGCTTGAATATGATTATCTTTAATCATAATTGCATCATCTAGCCCCAAACGATGGTTAATAGCGCCACCGATACCGGAGGCATATTTTTCTAAAATTCGCAATCCGGGGGTAGTTTTGCGGGTATCCACCAATCTTGTCGATAAATCGGCAATTTTCTCCACATACTGACGAGTGGCACTAGCAATTCCACTCAAGCGCATGGCAAGATTTAAAGCGACTCTTTCCCCAATTAACAGCGCATCGAAGGAACCTTCTATCTCGGCAATAACTTTAGACTTAGGGCAGAATTCCCCTTCGGCAACGGTGGGGGTAAAGTGAATAGTGGGGTTAAGCAGTTGAAAAACTCGTTCAGCTACGGGTAAACCAGCAATAACTCCCGCTTCCTTGGCAATCCAACTAGCTTGACCAATTTTAGCATGACCGAAGAAAATTGCTTGGGTGGTGCGATCGCCTCTACCGAGATCTTCTCGTAACCAGTTTTCTAACAAGGGATCAAGGACTAATAGGGGCGGTAACATAGAATTTATCGAAACAATCGGGACGTATTTATTTTAAGTTTAGTAATATTTGACCTGTTTGTAAACTTTCTTTAATCGAAACTTATCCCTTCATAGATTAACTCGATCGCACAGTGAAAATCGAGACTAGATAGAATAATTTCTTCCCCTTGACTATAAGCGCAGTAAAACCAAATTTTATCTTCACCGCGGCGATAAACCTCAACACTGCTCGATTCGGTATCGACTAAAACGTATTCTTGTAAACTGGCAATCTGACGATAATATTGTAACTTTTTGGTGCGATCATAGTTTCCTGTGCTAGGGGAAAGCACTTCAATAATCACTTGTGGATGTTGAATAAAATTACGAGATTCTCTATCCCTAAAATCGCAACTAATCACCAAATCGGGATAAAAATAACGACTATTATTAGCTTGTACTTTCACATCAGATACATTCACCCGACAGCCTCGCGGACGGAGATGAGAATATAAAGTTCTGTAAAAATTCAAGGTAATATCATTATGGGGCAGACTACCCCCAGTCATGGCGATAATTTCCCCATCAATATATTCATGGCGCAATTCCTGGGTAGCTTCCCATTCTAGATACTCTTCCGGGGTCATTCTTTCTGGGTATTGAGGTTGAGCGATCATTTTTATTTTTCCTTGTCAACTAACTAAATTAATATCCCATTTCCTTTTTATGTTATACCATTTTCTCAGCCGAAGATTGAAGAATAGTCATAATTAAGCGGTGACTGATTACCCTAATGATAAGATGGAGAGAGAAAGCATTATTGTCGCAGGTCGCTAAGATGACGAAAACAGTTGCCCATATCATGACTCCCAATCCCATCACCGTCACCGCTAACACTTCTTTGTCCGAAGCAGTAAAAATTTTGGCCGAAAAGCGGTTTAGTGGTTTACCCGTGGTGGATGACAATATGCGACTGATTGGGGTTATCTCCGAAACTGACCTTATGTGGCAGGAAACGGGAGTAGAAGCTCCTCCTTACATTATGCTCCTCGATAGTGTCATCTATCTACAAAATCCTAGCCGTCACGAGAAATTACTCCATAAAGCTCTCGGTCAAACCGTGGGGGAAGTAATGACCGATAAACCTATTAGTATCACAGCCGATCGCCCTTTGAAAGAAGCGGCCTCGTTAATGTATGATCGTCATGTGCGTCGTTTACCGGTGATTGAGGAAGAAACCCACAAAGTAATTGGTATTATCACTCGCGGTGATATCATTCGCGATATGGCAAAATCGGAAGCATAATGGCTTTTCTAGGGCAACAATTAACGGTTCTTCGGTTTGTCTTATGCAATGGACGGGGTTATAAGGAATGAAACCCTTATAGAGAGAGACATTGCCGTAATTTTTGTCAATTGTTTGCGATCTGGAGCGAACTAATCAATTAAATCTCTTGCCAGATAAGGATTTAGTCGATTTATGCCTCCATATCGAACCATACCAAGTCCCGAAGAGCCCAATTAACTAAAAGGTCTTGAACAAATGAATCAATCTCAGGAAACGGTTACTTATTCCCTAGAAACTATCTTGACGCGGATGGAGGGAAAAATCGATTCGTTACAAAAAGATGTGACGGATTTAAAGGTAGGACAAGCGGTGTTAACGGGAAAAGTTGAGGGAATAGAAAATCGACTAAACTCATTAGAAGGAAACCAAAAATGTCAGGTTTGGGCATTAATTGTCCTCTTAGCTGGGGCAATTGTGAAAACTTTTTTTCTGAGCAGTAATCCCTAAATTCTTATTTCCCTTGCAATTTTTCTAAAAACTATCAGGATGAAGCGCCGTCAATTTTTCATTAATTCCGCTCTAACTGCTGTTAGTTTTTCCCTAATTCCTAGAAAAGTTGTTAGCAATAATTTTCCTCTAATTAAACCGCCACATCTACAACCCGGGGATGGAGTGGGTATTATTAGTCCGGCGGGGGCAACTTTTAAAGAAGATGATTTGAATATAGTTATTGAAGCAGTTAAAGCTTTAAAATTAGTCCCAAAAGTTGGTCAACACGCTTTAGATCGTTATGGTTATCTAGCCGGTAAAGATAGCGAGCGAGCCGCGGATATAAATCAATTTTTTGCCGATGATAATATTGCCTTAATTTTACCAATTCGCGGCGGTTGGGGAAGCGCTCGTTTATTACCTTATCTCGACTACGATTTAATTCGCCGTCATCCGAAAATTATCTGTGGTTTTAGTGATATAACTTCTTTATTATTAGCTATTTATGCCAAAACTGGTTTAGTTACTTTCCATGCTCCCAATGGCTTTTCTAGTTGGCGCACCGCTCAAACTGAAAGCTTTCGACAAGTTTTATTTTCTGGGGAAAAGTTAACTTTTATAAATTTTCCCGATCCCGATGATGCTAATCGTTTAATGCAGGTAAAAAATCGCATTCAAACTATTACTAAAGGTCAAGCAAAAGGTAAATTAATCGGTGGTAATTTAACCACTTTAGCCTCAATAGTTGGCTCTCCCTATCTACCAGATTTTACCAGTGCTATCCTATTTTTAGAAGATATTGGTGAAGATATTTATGAAATAGATCGCCTGTTAAATCAATTAAAATTAGCGGGAGTTCTCGATAATTTAGCTGGGTTTATCTTCGGTCAATGTAGCAATTGTAGCGCCGATAGTGACTATGGTTCCCTGACTTTAGAAGAAGTGATCCGAGAATATATCCAACCCTTAAAAATTCCCGCTTGTTTAGGTTTGATGATCGGACATTTGGAGATTATCGAGACTCTAGCTATTGGTATTGCAGTAGAATTTGATGCTAATCGGGGAACAATTACTATGTTAGAATCGGCGGTTAGTAAGTAGGTGTTAAAGCATCAAAAACTGTTCCGGCGTTGCCACTCAAAGACTTTTTCAGCAGCTCCTATATTAATTTTTTGGGTACTGATACCAAATCCGTTTTTAAGGATTGTTTCTCCCTTCTCCCCGCTGGCTGCTCCCCTATAGCTTTTAAACAGGATGTAGTCTGACAGAGGAATGTAGCGAAATATACGGAGCGATCGAACCAATTTGTAATATATGTGGCCTATAAAATAGGATGGTGCGAGCGTTGTCCACACTTGCATCGGGAGGGAACCGTGACGACTTTTCTGGCTTCGCTCAATTTACTGCCTTCTAGTTCTGCCGCTGCCAATTTTCGGACTGGAGAATGGACTTTTCCCACACTCTACTCCACTCTTGCTCCTGCTGCCCTAGCAGATTTGGTTTTTTCTCGTTACGAGATTGATGTACCGAAAAATTGTCAATTTTGGCATCGGGGTTTAAGTGATGTGTATCTCCTCGAAACCCTGAAAACTCCCTACATTTTGCGCGTATCTCACTGCCATTGGCGCAGCAAAATGGAAATCGACTTCGAGTTAGAATTATTAGATTATCTCGATCGCTCTCAGGTTCCCGTCGCTGCGCCAATTCGCAGCAAAAACGGTGATTTATCCCTAGAAATTAATGCTCCGGAAGGGAAACGTTACGCCGTCCTTTTTCCCTATGCTCCTGGAGGAATTGCTATTGGGGACATAGATATAGAACAAGCCTATCATTTAGGGGCGATCGTGGCTAATTTACATCGGGTGACAGCAGATTTTCAACCCCTAGCCTATCGTCATCCCCTCAACCTCAAATATCTTCTCGACGATTCCCTGCAAATTATCGCACCTTTTCTGCACCAACGACCGAGCGACCTAGACTGTGTCTTAGAAACCATTGGGGAAATAGAGGAAGAAACCGCTAAATTACCGACAGAATCTCCCTATTGGGGCATTTGTTGGGGCGATCCTCATAGTGGTAATGTGCATATCACCCCTGATAATCAGATGACCCTATTTGATTTCGATCAGTGCGGTTATGGTTGGCGAGTTTTTGATATCGCTAAATTTCTGCAAGTTTCCCTACAATCCGGCTTAAATCGCCAGGTTCGCCATGGTTTCATCCAAGGCTACGATGAAACAGTGCCTTTAACCGATGGTGAATTATCTTGTCTTCAGTATCTCACCCAGGCGGCCTATATTTGGTCTTGGTCAATTAGCTTAAATAATCTGCGTTTAACCGATTATAGTCGTCTCTGTGGCAATTATTTTAGTAGCCGTTTGGCCATTCTCAAACGCTTAAGAACCCAAGAATGGGAATTATTCTAAGCAGCCTTAATCTTGTCGATGACAGCAGCCTCAACTAACGAAGATAAACTTTCTTGCCGGTCAATCGCCACACCGGGGATCGATCCCTGTATGCTGGTAAGTATAGATAATCACTAGGTAAAGACTTTCTTCTCCATCTGCCAAAAGTGAAGCAAGCTTTACCGCTTTTGAATACTCCCTCACAGCCTCACAGACAGATGGTATTATGTCCAGAAGAAAGAAGAAGTTTCCCTGTGGTCACAAGGGTTATGGCCAAGTCTGCCATCATTGCGCTCAACTAGATGCCGCGTGGGAAGAAAGAAAACGTCAAAAAAATGCTTGGGAAGCCACTTTTTCGCAAGATCCGATCGATCTGCGGGAATTACCGAAAAATGTGGTACTTAAAGCTAGGGAAATCCTGCAAGGATTGCAAAATCACCGCAATTATCGAGATTTCCACGGTAAACGATTGCGACACGATCGCTTTATTATCAGTATCCCCGTTACCCGCAATTATCGCCTCATCTGTCGCGACCACGGCAATCTCCTCGTCCCAGAAGCGGTCATCTCTCACGAAGATTATAATGTTTGTAAACCGGGTAGGTGAAGCTAATCTTTAGTTCGCTTGGGAAGATTTATCGCTGTTTATATCTTCCCAATCCGGCAGCCAATTTTCAGCGAGAATCTCCTCTAGACTAGCTAATACTTCCACGGGGAAAATACTGGCATCTAATCTGGTTTCGTCAATCATCAGATTGCGAGCATCGAGATAACATTTTGCTAAAATTTCCCTTAAATAGGACTTTAAGCTGGGACTATCTTCTAAAAGATCAGCAATTTGTAGGCGAAAATTCCTGATTTCTTTTTTCCATGCTGCTTGGTTGTAATCTCGTTGGGATTGCCAGTAAGTTAACTTTAGTAAATGCTCTAAAAGTCGAGTTAAGAGACTCTTAAGCGCTCGTCGATTATTTTTTCCCAAATCTGCCAACTCCTCTAATAAATTCTGCCAATCTACTGCTTGAAAATCGCCTTGACGCAATTGGTTGATAGTGGACTCTAACCAAAGTTGATAATCGCTATCGTAGAGATTTGGGATGGTAATATTCATGATTTTTTACTCCTTAATTGCACTTTTCAGAATCATTGCCGATAGCTTCCCAATCCGGCAGCCAATTTTCAGCGAGAATCTCCTCTAGACTAGCTAACACTTCCACAGGGAAAATACTGGCATCTAATTGGGTGATATCAATAATTATCTCCCGAGCATCGCTGTAACATTCCTCAAGTATCTCGGATAAATAGGGTTTGAGACTGGGACTATCTCTCAGTATTTTCTTGATTTGTTTCCGAAAGGTTCTAATTTCCCCTTTCCATGCTGCTTGATTATAATCTCGTTGGGATTGCCAGTAAGTTAACTTCAGTAAATGTTCTAAAAGTCGAGTTAATAAACTTTCTAATGCTCGTCGATTATTTTTACCCAAATCTGCCAACTCCTCTAATAAATTCTGCCAATCTACTGCTTGAAAATCGCCCTGACGTAATTGGTTGATCGTGGACTCTAACCAAAGTTGATAATCCCTATCGTAGAGATTTGAAATGGTAATATTCATCATTTTTTACTCCTTAATTGCACTTTTCAGAATCATTACTGATAGCTTCCCAATCCGGCAGCCAATTTTGCTCGAGAATCTCCTCTAGACTAGCTAACACTTCCAGAGGGAAAATACTGGCATCTAATTCGGTTTCGTCAATAAGCAGATGGCGAGCATCGAGATAACATTCCGGCAAAATTTCCCTTAAATAGGACTTTAAACTGGGACTATCTTTGAGAATTTTTTTGATCTGAATACGAAAATTGCGAATTTCTTTTTTCCATCCAGCTTGATTATAATCCCGTTGGGATTGCCAGTAAGTTAACTTCAGTAAATGTTCTAAAAGTCGAGTTAATAAACTTTCTAATGCTCGTCGTTCACTTTTTCCCAAATCTGCCAACTCCTCTAATAAATTCGGCCAATCTACCGCTTGAAAATCCCCTTGACGCAATTGGTTGATAGTGGACTCTAACCAAAGTTGATAATCGCTATCGTAGAGATTTGAAATGGTAATATTCATCATTTTTAAAATGGGGAAAAATCAGGAGTTAAGCTGCAGGTATCCAAACTATAGGAGAAATTGGGGCTAATCAATCAGCTAGTTTTGCCAGTTTAGCCGAATTATCCTCAATCACATCTAACCGCGAAAAAAAACGCCAAAAAGAGTGATAATAAACCTAGCTATTCCCAGAGTAACAAGAAAAGCCCGATGGTGAAAACAGTAATAGGTGTCGATTTAGGTGGAACTGCGATTAAAATTGGTAAATTTGACCAAGAGGGCAATTGTCTCGAATCTCTCACCTTGCCCACTCCCCAACCCGCTACACCCAAAGAAGTCGCCCTTACCATACATCAAGGCATTTGTCAAGTAAATTTAGATAAAAGTTGTCAAGCCATCGGTGTGGGAACGCCGGGGCCGGCGGATGCTCAGGGAAGAATTGCCAAAATAGCGATTAATTTGGCAGGATGGCGGGATATTCCCCTCGCCGATTGGTTAGAAGAAAGTACGGGAATGCCGACAATTTTAGCCAATGATGCCAATTGTGCCGGTTTGGGGGAAGCTTGGTTAGGAGCGGGCAAACGGTTTCAAAACTTGATCCTGTTGACCTTGGGGACGGGAGTAGGAGGGGCAATTATTCTCGATGGTAACTTATTTGTGGGCAGCAAGGGAACGGCCGCAGAATTAGGCTTAATAACCCTTAATTTTGACGGTCCATTGTGCAATAGCGGTAATCGGGGTTCCTTGGAACAATACGTCTCCCGGCAAGCTATTCGCCGGATGACCGGCAAAGAACCGAAGCAATTGGCGGAATTGGCCGAAAAAGGCGATCGAGAGGCTTTAGAATTCTGGCAGCGTTACGGCTGTTTACTGGGGGCTGGTATCGCCAGTTTACTCTATGTTCTCACCCCAGAGGCGGTAATTATCGGCGGCGGCATTAGCGCCAGTGCTAAGTTTTTCTTTCCCTCTCTGCTCACAGAAATCGAAAGACGGGTGTTACCTAGTTCCAGAGAAGGATTAGAGGTATTAACGGCCGAGTTAGGTAATCGCGCCGGGATGGTGGGGGCCGCTAAATTAGCTTGGCAATTATTGGACCTCCGCAAGGAGTCTATTATGGGGGGGGGACTGACTTAATCGTGAATAATTAAGTGGCGATCGCAATCGCTGCTCACGGCTCCCTGACGCTGAAATTCGCCTAACAAACGCGTCACCGTTACCCTCGTGGTACCGATAGCATTGGCGAGATTTTGATGGGTTAAACGGATCTTTAAACGACTGCCTTGGGCGATTGGTTCTCCCATTTCCCGCTTTAATAACTGTAGTAACTGCTGGAGACGTTCCTCCACTCGTTTGAGTCCTGCGATCGCAAGAAGCGATTCCGTTTGTTGTTGACGACGGATCATTTGATTTAACATCATCCTAGTTAATTCCGCCGAATTTTCTACTTCGGCGATCGTGTACCATTTTAGGTACAGTTCCGACAAGGCTCTGGCGTGATAGGATTCTAGATGGGTCAAATTTAAGCCAAAAAAGTGGGATGAATGGGCCCAGCCTAGTAAAATTTCCTCTCCACTCTCAGATACTTGACTTAGTTGCGCCATACCCCGATAAACTTGCCAGACTCCATCAACCACCAGAGGAATATTTTCCCCGCGATCATAAAAATGGAGCCGACGACTCTCGCTATAGTCTTCTCGGAAGGGTGAGACGCTGGGATTATAGGTCAGCAACATGATCAAAGTTCTCCTGGGTGAGGGGCTAACGATTTTAACCCCACTTTACTGTATCAAGGTAAACATTAGGTAATCCCCAGATTAACAGTTATCAGTTATCAGTGGGTCAGTCATCAGTGGGTTAGTGACCAGTTTTCAGATGTGAGTTATCAGTTCACTGATTACTGTTTACTGTTCACTGAAATAAGACGGCCACTGCCATCTCCCGAAGCTGAAAAACCTCAAGATCATTAATTTAAAGCATCTTTAAGAGCCGTGCGAGCGGCCAGATGATTGCGAGTCGAGGTGAGAATTTCCGATTCTCGTTGCAGACGACTGACTGTATCGAGCATTTCCAATAAAGCCTGTTGTTCCCCGGCCACACCGTAGAGATTACCCGCCACCCAGTAGGATAATTCCAGGGGAAGACTGGGCAAATCGTCGGGGAGTTCAATTTTTTGAGCGGTTAATTTGGCTGATAGATGAACCACATCCCGCAGCAGTCGATCCACTTCTTTGGCCAGAGGTCGCAGCTCTTGGGTGGTGGGGACATCTTCAATCCACTCCACTAAACCGACACGATAGGGTTTTTCCCGGACATATTCTAGGACACGGAAACGCTGTTGACCGATGGTGAGAATTTTTAACCGATCATCTGGAAGACGTTGACAACGGACAACTTCCGCACAACTGCCGACTTTAGCGATTTCTCCCGTGGCTGGATCTACCATTAAGACCCCAAAACGGCGATCTTCTTCCAATATCGTATTCATCATAATCCGATAGCGAAACTCGAAGATGTGCAGGGGCAGGGGACGACCCGGGAATAAAACAACTTCGGGAAGGGGAAAGAGAGGTAATTCTCTAACGGCAATGGAAGAAGTGGCCATAGGTTTAGTAAAAAAAAACCGATCTTTTCTTATTTTTACACAATACCCCCTGAACCGCTAGGCAAGGGCAAGAGACTCCGAGCCAGTATTCAGGAGCCAGTATTCAGGAGTCGGGAGTCGGGAGATTGCCTTTATTTATTCTCCCCACACCCCACACCCCACCTTAATGCACTTACTGCATGATATAAATGCCTAAACACGATGGTGAGCGGATTTCTGTTACAAACAATACAAAATTATCCAACTTAAAACGAATTAAATAACAAATAGAGACTAGGTAAATTACTAAATTTTTGCTAATGACGACGGTATTTTAAAGAATACTTATTGTTAAATCCCGATTTCTTCATTTCTAACCCGCACCAACTAGAACAATTGCACCCACAGACCAGTAAGGAGATAGATTCGTGGTACAAGCACCTGAAAAAGATGGAACAACTCTCAATAAATTCGAGAAATTTAAAGCCGAAAAAGACGGATTAGCCATTAAAGATGAACTGGATCATTTTGCCCAAATCGGTTGGGAAGCGATGGATAAAACCGATTTAGAACATCGCTTAAAATGGGTGGGGGTTTTTTATCGTCCCGTCACCCCGGGCAAATTTATGATGCGTTTGCGGGTTCCTAACGGCATTCTCAGTAGTGAGCAAATGCGAGTTTTAGGGGAAATCGTGCAGCGTTACGGTGATGATGGCAATGCCGATATTACTACTCGTCAAAACCTACAATTACGCGGTATTCGTATCGAAGATATTCCTGATATTTTCCAACGACTAAAATCCGTGGGCATGACTTCGGTACAATCGGGCATGGATAATGTCAGAAATATTACCGGTTCACCCATGGCAGGACTAGACGCGGATGAATTAATTGACACCAGGGAATTAGTCCAAAAAGTCCAAGATATGATTACCAACTACGGTCAAGGTAATTATCAATTTAGCAATCTGCCCCGCAAATTTAATATTGCCATCGAGGGGGGACGGGATAATTCCGTTCATGCGGAAATTAACGATATTGCCTTTGTTCCTGGCTATAAAGAGGGAGAATTAGGCTTTAATGTCGTGGTGGGCGGCTTTTTCTCGGCTAAACGCTGTGAAGCGGCAATTCCTATGAATGTTTGGGTGAGACCAAATCAGGAAGTGGTGGATTTATGCCGAGGAATTTTGGAAGTTTACCGCGACAACGGATTGCGCGCCAACCGTCAAAAATCCCGTTTAATGTGGTTAATTGATGAGTGGGGAATTGAGGAATTCCGCACCCGGGTGGCCAATCAGTTAGGTTATCCCTTGGCAACGGCAGCGGAAAAAGACGCTATTGACTGGGAAAAACGAGATCATTTAGGAGTTTTTCCCCAAAAACAGGAGGGATTGAGCTATATCGGTCTTTGTGTTCCCGTTGGTCGTCTATTTGCCGATGATATGTTCGATTTAGCCCGGATTGCCGAAGTGTATGGCAGCGGAGAATTGCGTTTAACCGTGGAACAAAACGTGATTATTCCCAATATAGCGGCTGAAAATATGCCGACTCTTTTAACCGAGCCTTTACTGGCTAAGTTTACCCCCAATCCCACTCCTTTACAACGAGCGCTCGTTTCTTGCACGGGGGCGCAATTCTGCAATTTTGCCCTGATTGAAACCAAAAATAAGGCTGTGGACTTGATTCGTCAGTTAGATGCCGAATTAAATATCCCCCGGGGTGTGCGGATCCATTGGACCGGTTGCCCTAACTCCTGCGGACAACCCCAAGTGGCCGATATCGGTTTGATGGGGACAAAAGCGCGCAAAGACGGCAAAACCGTGGAAGGAGTTGACCTCTACATGGGGGGTAAAGTGGGTAAAGATGCTCACCTGGGAAGTTGTGTACAAAAAGGGATTCCCTGTGAAGACTTAAAATCGGTGTTAACCTCTATCCTCATCGAACAATTTGGGGCGACACCGAAAGGTTAATTAACAAGTTTCTCGATACGCTGGGGGGTTTATCCCCTCTTTTTTTTCTGTATCTCTGTTGCTTTAAATTGGCAAACCTCTTGCTATAGTAGGGGGCAGATAGGAGCAGGAAAATCTTTATATATAGCGTTTCTCACACCTGTGTGGCACAGTCAAACCTTTGCTGATTAAGCTTTTCACCATCGACAATGTACCTCTTGCGAACAGGAAACGCTATATTTTCCTACCAGATGGGAATCGTTACTTAGGGTTTGCTGAATAAATGTGAAATATAGACGAGGTAAGAGTTTTAGGGTACTGTTTCGCCCCCACAGGTGCAAGATTTTGAGAGTCCTGTAAGGGCGAAGCATTCGGGCAATAACCTATCGGTGAAACCGTAGATTTTCTATCCGAATGCTTCGCCCCTACTTTTTGCCGCAAACCCTATTTAGCTTCAAATTGAGCTTGTTTACGAAGTAATTCCCCGATGGTTAAATTGGGTTGGGGTTTGCCCTCAAAAACCGTTCCTACCTCAAATTTTTGTAACTGTACCCGTGCCAAATGATAGGCCTCATCGGGTAGGGGAATATAACCAATACTATCTAATAAATTGGGAACTCGATCGAGATAATATTCGACAAATTTCTCTAAAGCGGGATTCTCTTGGGCTTTTTGGGCATTAACATAAATAAACAAAGGACGAGATAAGGGCTGATATTTACTATCCTCTACATTGCCGCGAGTTGGTTCGATACCGTTAACTTTCAAAGCTTTTAATTTATCCCGATTTTGTTCATAATAAGCGTGGCCAAAATATCCCAAAGCGTTGGCATCTTGACTGACGGCATTAACTAAAGCTTCGTCATCTTCACTAAAATTAACGTCCCCACGACTGGTATCTTTGCCGTTAATTACCTCACTAAAAAAATCGTAGGTTCCGGAGTCTTTACCCGGCCCGTGAAGGGTAATCGGTCGGTCGGGCCAAGCGGGATTAATTTGATTCCAACGTTTGATTTTATTCTCGGCCGCTGGTTCCCAAATAGTTCTTAATTCTCTGGTGGAAATATCATCAACCCAGTTATTTTCGGGATTTACCACCACGGTTAAAGCATCAAAAGCGATCGGTAGTTCGATAAATCTTATCTTATTAGTATCACATTCTTTTAATTCTTCCACAGAAATTGGCCGAGAAGCATTATTAATATCGGTTTCTCCCGCACAAAATTTTCTAAAACCACCGCCAGTTCCTGAAATATTAGCGTCAATTTTAACATCAGCCAAAGCTTTGTTAGGAGTATTAGCTTTAAAATCTTCGAGAACTTTATCAGTAATTGGTGCTACGGTACTCGAACCATCGATTTTAATTGGTTTTAGGTCTTGAGGATTAATATTGGCACAAGCAGGTAAAAGTAGAGCAGTTCCTAGTATGGTTGCGACTACTTTGGTCGGACGAGATAGCTGAGTAAAAATTTCTAGCATAGGTGTAAAAAGGAGAAAGTAAAAACGGGTATTGGGGAGACTTTTCAGTTATCAGTGGGGAAGTGGGAAGAAAAAAGCTGAGGGATGATGGATAAAAACCTTAATCTTTTCTTTGTTGTTTTTACGTCACTATAATGGTAGGGAAAGAGAAAAACCTAATCTAAACTGGAAAAGTTAGCGGCCTTACCTGCGACTTAAAACTAATGTTTAGTCAAAATAAATAGTAAAAGAAGAACGTAGGTTGGGTTGAAGCATGAAACCCAACGCCCGCATGGGTTACGCTACCGCTAACCCATCCTACAAATAATTGTGCCTCCCTACTTAAAACTAATGTTTAGTCAAAACAAATAGTAAAAGAAGTTGAGATTTTTGTCTAGTTATCGAGAAAACTTTTCTTGACAATACATTATGTTTTTTTATTCACTTCTTAACCTATTCTTTACCAAGACGTGGTAACTTTTAGCGTAAGATTTAAGGCAGTTTACGGCTCAAAATTAATCCTATGCCCAGCAGAAACAGAACCCATTTACTAACAGCCTTATCCCTAGCGACTTTAACAGCGACTTTAACCGCTTGTGGGGGCGGTGATACGGCGGGAACCAGTGGAGAGGGAAGCAATAGGATCGCCCAAGTTCCTCTGCAAGGAGAGGTCGCCCTCAATGGTGCGGGCGCTTCTTTTCCTGCACCCCTATATCAAAACTGGTTTGTCACCATCAATCAACTATTTTCTAAACTGCTAATTAACTATCAATCCACCGGTAGCGGGGCGGGAGTCGAACAATTTATTCAAGGTACGATCGATTTTGGCGCTTCCGATGTGGCCATGAGTGACGAGGATATGGCCAGAGTTAGCCGCGGGGTTTTACTGCTACCGATGACGGCGGGAAGCATCGTTATGGCTTATAATTTGCCCGGAGTAGAAGGGCTGAAACTAAGTAGGGAAGCCTATGTAGGCATCTTTTTAGGCACGATTACCCGTTGGAACGATGCCAAAATCGCCGCCGATAACCCCGATTTAAAACTACCCGATGAAGAAATTACCGTAGTTCACCGGGCAGACGGTAGCGGGACGACGGGAGTTTTTACTAAGTTTTTAAGCGCCGTTAGTCCCGAATGGAAAAAAAGCATCGGTGAAGGAAAAGCCGTACAATGGCCGACCAAAAAAGGTAAATTTCTCGGTGGTAGGGGCAATGAGGGAGTAACTGCCCTAATTCAACAAAATCCAGGCTCGATCGGTTATATTGAGTACGGTTTCGCTAAAAATAATAACCTGCCCATGGCCACCCTGCAAAATCAGGCGGGTAAATTTGTCGCCCCCGATGAAACCAACGCCGCTGCTACCCTCGCTAACGTCGAACTGCCTGAAAATTTACGCGCTTTTATTGTCGATCCGCCGGGGGAAAATTCCTATCCCATTGTCACCTATACCTGGATGTTGGTTTACAAAAAATACAACGATCCCCAAAAAGCTTTAGCAATGGAGGCGATGATTGAATTTGGACTTAACCAAGGACAAGAACAAGCAGCTCCCCTTGGTTATATTCCCCTGCCGAAAAATGTTCGGGAACGAGTAGCCGCCGCTGCCGATGTCATCTATCCTGATTACACAATCAAGGTGGATTAGTAGCCGAAAAAATGTATTCAAAGTTACAATAATAGTGGAGAAAGGCCAATTTCGACCTTAGCTACCGCAAACTAGCTGGATTTAAACCCTAATCATGAGTGCGCCCACAGTTTCACCCGACTCAAATTTTAAAGAACGTCCAGAATCGGAAAAAATCCTCGATAAAGGCTTTGTTGGATTAACTACCGCCTTTGCCATCGCTATTGGGGTAATTTTGCTCCTAATTGCCCTAGTGATTTTTATTCGGGCTTTACCGGCGATTCAAACCTTTGGTCTGGGATTTTTGACCAGTAGTGCTTGGAATCCCGTGCGCGGTCGCGAAGAATTCGGAGTTCTGCCCGTTATCTACGGAACTCTCGTTAGTTCTCTGATTGCCCTCCTGATTGCTGTTCCCCTCGGTATCGGTTCAGCCATTTTTTTAAGCGAAGATTTTATTCCCTTAAATGCGCGGACAATTTTGGTTTTTCTCGTACAACTTTTGGCCGCTATTCCCAGTGTTGTTTACGGATTATGGGGTATCTTTGTATTGATTCCTATCCTCAGACCCCTTGGTAACTGGCTAAATGCTAATTTTAGTTGGATTCCTCTGTTTAGTACTCCTTTAGGGGGTCCTGGAATGTTACCGGCGGGGGTTATTTTAGCAATTATGATCCTGCCGATTATTATCGCTATCTCTCGCGACTCTTTGGCCGCTTTACCACCGGATTTAAGGCAAGCTTCCCTAGGCTTGGGGGCCACCCGTTGGGAAACGATTTTTCGGGTATTAATTCCCGCCGCTTTTTCCGGGATTGTCGGGGGGATTATGTTAGCTTTAGGGCGCGCTTTAGGGGAAACCATGGCAGTAACGATGATTATCGGCAATTCTAACCGCATTAGTGCCTCTATTCTCGCCCCCGCTAACACGATCGCTTCCTTATTGGCTAACCAATTCGCCGAAGCATCGGGAATGCAAGTATCGGCACTCATGTATGCGGGTTTTGTTCTCTTGGTTTTGTCCCTAGTAGTCAATATCTTCGCCGAATTAATCGTTAATCGCGTCAAAGCTAAGTATTAAGCCATCTTTTAACTGATATGGATAGTGCGAATTTAGGCAATAATCTCAAAAAGAAACCGAGTAGTCCTCGATCGCTATTGGGGACAATTATGACCGTTCTCTCGGCTTTATGTTTAGCCGTCACCGTGATTCCCCTCTTTGCCGTACTAGGCTTCGTTTTTGTGCAAGGGGTGGGTCGTTTAAACGCTAATCTCTTTACTAAATTACCGCCACCGCCGGGGTTAGGAGGAGGAGGCATCGCTAACGCCATTTTAGGCACAATTATCGTCGTTGCCCTAGCCACAGCGATCGCAGTTCCCATCGGCGTTTTAGCGGCGGTTTATCTCTCGGAATTTAGCGGTGATAACAAACTTGCCCAGGGTGTGCGCTTTGCTACCAACGTTCTAGCGGGTGTCCCTTCAATTATTGTCGGGGTTTTCGCCTTCGGTTTGTTAGTTGCGCCCTTATTTGGCGAAGGAACAGCCATTTTAGGCTTTTCTGCCCTGGCTGGTTCGATCGGTTTAGCGGTGTTAATGTTACCCACTATTATTAGAACCACCGATGAGGCTTTAAAAATCGTTCCCCAAGACATCCGCTGGGCGGCCATGGGTTTAGGGGCCTATAACTACCAAACCGTCCTAAAAATCGTCCTTCCTGCCGCAGTTCCCGCTATTTTAACCGGTGTGACTTTAGCAATTGCTAGGGCTGCCGGGGAAACCGCCTCCTTAATTTTTACGGCATTATTCTCTAACTTTTGGCCCCGGGGTGTCTTTGAACCGATTGCCACCCTTTCGGTCTTAGTTTTCAACTTTGCTACTGCCCCTTTTGCCCCCCAACAGCAATTAGCTTGGGCAGGTGCTTTAATTCTGGTGCTTTTAGTGTTGGTAACTAACATTTTATCCCGTTTAGCTACGCGCCAGAAAACCTATTAAGTCAAGGAAAAAGTGAAAAGGAAAAAGGGATATTTAAGGAAAAATCTATCTATCTTTCCAATTCCTCAATTAGCCAAATTCAAGTGAAATAAATAATTTATGCTAACTAACTCTAACTCCCATTCTACAGGAACCGTTTTAAAGGTCGATAAGGCTGATATTTACTATGGTAATTATCGGGCAGTACGAGACGTTTCCATCGATATTCCCAAAAATAAAGTCACCGCTTTTATCGGACCCTCTGGCTGTGGAAAAAGTACCATTCTCAGGTGTTTTAATCGTCTCAATGATTTAATTCACGGTTTTCGTATTGACGGCAAAGTTTTTTATCATAACCAAGATATTTACTCTCAAGAGGTGGATCCTGTCGAAGTAAGAAAATACATTGGTATGGTGTTCCAGCGCCCTAATCCTTTTCCCAAATCCATTTATGATAATGTGGTTTACGGAGCGCGCTTAAATGGTTATAAAGGGGATTTGGATGAATTAGTAGAAACTTCCCTGCGTCGGGCTGCTCTCTGGGAAGAAGTAAAAGATAAACTGAAAGAAAGCGGTTTTTCCCTATCGGGGGGACAACAACAAAGATTATGTATTGCTCGCGCTATTGCCGCTCAACCAGAAGTATTATTAATGGATGAACCCTGTTCGGCACTCGATCCGATTTCAACTTTAAAAGTTGAGGAATTAATGCACGAATTAAAAGAACGTTACACGATTATTATTGTTACTCACAATATGCAACAAGCCACAAGAGTAGCAGATTTAACGGCTTTTTATAACGCTGAAGCCACCGATAAAGGTGGCAAAATTGGTTATCTAGTCGAGTTTGATCATACGGACAAAATCTTCGGTGATCCTCAAGAACAAGCAACTAAAGATTATGTTAGTGGACGTTTTGGCTAAATCCAGTTATCAGTTATCAGTTATCAGTTATCAGCTTTTTTCTTCCCTCTCCTCCTCTCCCTTCTCCCTTTTCCCCAACACTATTCCTTTAAAGATTATGTATAGTAGCGATGTTGTCACCGATGCGGTTTTGAGAACCAAAAACTTAAATGTTTACTACGGTTCTAATCTTGCTGTTCGTGATGTTAACCTTGATATTCCTGAGAAAAAAGCGGTCGCTTTTATCGGTCCCTCTGGCTGCGGTAAAAGTACGGTTTTGCGCTGTTTTAATCGCATGAATGATCTGGTTAAAAGTGCCAAAATTGAGGGAAAAGTTACCTTTCGCGGTCAAGATATTTATGGTAATTCCGTTAATCCTGTCGGGTTACGCAGTCGTATTGGTATGGTTTTTCAGAAACCGAATCCTTTTCCTAAATCTATCTATGAAAATATCGCTTTTGGGGCGCGCTTAAATGGTTACATCGGCGATATGGATCAATTAGTGGAAGAATCTTTAAAAAAAGCCGTTCTCTGGGATGATGTTAAAGATAAACTCAAAGAAAGTGGTTTAGCTTTATCAGGGGGACAACAACAAAGGTTATGTATTGCCCGCGCTATTGCGGTTAAACCAGAAGTTGTTTTAATGGATGAACCCTGTGCGGCACTCGATCCGATTTCTACCCTAAAAATTGAGGAATTAATTCACGAATTAAAAACCCAATATACTATAGTTATTGTCACTCATAATATGCAACAAGCGTCGCGGGTTTCTGATTTAACGGCCTTTTATAATGCCGAACCGACCCCAAAAGGCGGTAAAGTAGGTTATTTAGTGGAATATGATCGCACCGAGGTAATCTTTCAAAATCCCGCTCAAGAGTCCACTAAAGATTATGTTAGCGGTCGTTTTGGTTAAAGGATTAATAATTAATCGTTATTCACGACTCCGGGATAGATTAATTTTTTCCATCTGGAATGATTGAAAAACGATTAACTTAACTGATTGCGAAAACGTTTGGCACTAATAGTTAAAAGTATCACAGCGAAACCAATCAGAGCCAATACATGAACCCATAAAGCTTCTAAACCGACACCTTTTAAAAGAATACCGCGGATAATAGCTATGTAGTGACGGAGAGGATTAAAAAGAGAGAGATATTGAAAAAATGGCGGCATCGTTTCAATAGGTGCGATCGCTCCTGATAATTGTACCATGGGTAAATTGATAAAAAAGGTGGTTAAAACTACCTGCTGTTGGGATTGACAGAGTGTCGCTAACATAATACCGACACCAATACTAACAAAAATATAGAGACTAGCTAAAGCCATAAATAGGAAAAAGTTGCCCCGAAATGGCACATTAAAAATCACTTTACCGATGGTTAATGCTAACAAAACATCACCCAAAAGGAGGATGAATAAAGGCACAACTTTAGCTAACAAAATCTCCCAAGCAGCGGCAGGAGTCATCAGTAATTGTTCGAGAGTTCCCGTATCTTTTTCTTTAACAACGGTGATAGAAGAAACGATCGAACCGATTAAAGTTAATACTAATCCCATGACTCCGGGGACAAAAAACCAACTGCTAGAAAGTCCAGGATTATAAAAGAAAATTACTTGTGTTGAGATGGGAAGTGGCGCATTTTGATTAACTTTTCCCGTGCCGAATTCTTGCACAATTTGATTGATATAACCCTTAGCAATTCCTGCGGTATTGGCATCCACTCCATCGATAAAAACTTGAATAGATGCGGTTTTTTCTTGGGTGAGATTGCGACTAAATTCGGGGGGAATTATCAAACCGGCGGTTAATTTTCCTGTTTCCACCTGTTGGGTTAATGTCTTCTCATCAAAAGTGATTATTTCGGCATCAAAAATCTGATTTTCGGTAAAAGCAGCGCTGAGAGAGCGACTTTCAGCAGTAGCGGCATAATCGACTATTCCTAATTTGATATGATGAACATCGGGATTAAGCGCAAATCCATAAATTAATAGTTGAATAGTTGGGGGGAAAATCAAGAGAATAATTAACTGTTTGTTGCGTAATATCTGGCGAATTTCTTTAATAACTAAAGATAAAAAACGACCTGTAAATAATTGCTTAAACATCTTATTATTCTCCTAACTGCATTCTTGATAGAGCTTTTATTGCTAATATAAATAATACCATTCCCAAGAGGAAAATGATAACTAAATTATTGCCAATACCCGCCCAACCCACACCCCTGACAAAAGCATCTCTAGTAATTTCGATATAATAACGAGCGGGAACTATATTTGAAACTAAAGAGAGGGGAAAGGGAATATTACTTAACGGATAAATAAAACCACTGAGTAATAAAGCAGTGAGAAAACCCACTAAAGAAACACCTTGCACCGCAGAATTTTGATTACTGGTACGCGCACCTAACATTAATCCAAACATCACACTTGCCCATAAATAGAGGATAGTTCCTAACAGTAATGGCATTGGATCACCAGCAAAATTTAATTGAAAAATGAGACTTCCTAAACCCATAACTCCGATAGCGATTCCGATTCCTACTATTAGATAAGCGAGGGATTTACCTAGTATTAATTCTTCGGCAGTGAGAGCGGAGGCATAAACTTGTAAAATTGTGCCTTTTTCCTTTTCTCGTACCATAGCGATCGCTGATAAAAGTGAGGGAAAAATCCATAAAACCACAGCATAAACCCCTGGCACAATATAGAGAGATTCTTGTCGTCCCGGATTAAACCAAAGTCGGGTGGCAGTTTCGATAGGAATAGTGGCAGAAATTAAGTTTTCTGCTTGTAAAAAAGAGCGGGTTGTCGCTTTAATCGCATTGCGAATAATTCTGGCATTATTAGCATCTGTACCATCAACAATTGCTTGAATTTCGGCAGTTTTATTGGCTTGTAAATTACGACTAAAATCGGGAGGAATCACAACAATTGCCCTAGCAATACCTCGATCTAAAGCGGTTTCAGGGTTGCCTTCCCAAACCACGGGAATAAATAAATTAGTGGCGAACAAGCGATCGCTATAATTTTGACTAAAAACTGTTCGATCTTGATCTTGCACTAAAACCGGTATATCTTTCGCCTCTAAACGAATAGCAAAACCAAAGATAAAAAGAGTCATCACGGGTAAAATGAAAGCGAGGGCGAGGGTAAGTCGATCACGACTAAACTGCACTAATTCCTTACGACATTGGGAGAGAATTCGTTTCATGAAATTGCCCGATTAAGGATAAATTTTTACGGCAGTTTTAGGGAACTTATCGCACCCTTTTGATGTCTAAGTCTAAGGCAGTAGCGGGGGGAAGAGAATCTAATTTTGCTGGTAATTATTCCTGTTGTTGACCTTCTTCTCTACCTGATTTTATTAGAGTTATTGCATAAGTAGGTGGGTGGAATTAAATATAAGATGAACGTAGGTTGGGTTGAAGCATGAAACCCAACGCCCGCATGGGTTACGCTACCGCTAACCCATCCTACAAATAATTGTGCCCCCCTACTTAAAAAGCTCTAAAGGGATTGTAACCGATGACGGATGAAAGATTAGAACGGATCGAGGGCATACTACAGGCTACCGTTGTCCTCACGCAACAGAATCGAGAAGATATAGCACAGCTAACCCGTGAGGTTAGGACAATAGCAGCGAGTCTCGAAGGAACCAACGAGCGCTTAAATCAATTTATCACTCAAGCTGAGAGCGATCGGCAGTTTTTCCGCAACGAAGTCACTGGTATCCGTACAGAAGTTAAGCGAATTGTAGAGCATCTTTTCGGACAATCCCCAGATCAGGAGTAAAGAATTAGCCAACGGGTATATATTATCCAAGTTACTTCTCATTAATTCTCTGCACAACGCTGATAAATGCGTCTTCTAAAGAAAAGGGAAGCAAACGCAAGGATTGTACCTGTATTCCTGCGGTGCTGACAATCTTTTTTATCTCTGGAATTTCCCTGTCGGGATGATCGAGAGTCAGGTGCAAGCAATCGCCAAAAATCGAGACGCGCCAAGCTTGTAAACGGGTTTTTAAAATTGCTGCCGCTTGTTGCACTCGATCGAGACGTAATTCGATTAATTGCCCCGGTTGTGCTGCTTTAATTTGACTGGGGGAACCTTGCATCACCACTTCTCCAGCTACCATAAAACCGAGACGATTGCATTGTTCCGCTTCTTCGAGATAATGGGTTGTCACTAATACCGCAGTTCCCTGACGAGCCAAATCATTAATTAAGCGCCAGAATTGTCGTCGCGCTAGGGGATCAACTCCAGAAGTGGGTTCATCGAGAAATAGTATCTCTGGTTCGTGCATTACGGAAGCGCCAAAAGCGACGCGTTGTTTCCATCCTCCCGGCAGTCTTCCGGTTAACATTGTTTCCCGTCCGATTAATCCCACCGTTTCCAAAACCCAAGCGATTTTTTGGCGACGGTAGTGCGGGGGAACCCCATAAACCCCGCAGTAGAATTCCAGATTTTCGATCACAGTGAGATCATCATAAAGGGTGAATTTTTGGCTCATATAACCAATTTTTTGCCGTAATACGGGATTACGCAGGTCTTGACTGCGCCCAGCTAAGGAAATCTCGCCATCAGAGGCGGAAAGTAGCCCACACAGCATTTTAATCGTGGTGGTTTTTCCCGCACCATTCGCCCCCAATAAGCCGTATATTTCTCCGTAGTCAATGGTTAAAGTAACACCTTTGACGGCGCAAAAATTAGCGAAGGTTTTCCGCAAATCCCTAGCATCGATCGCTATTCCCGTGGTGATCGTCTCGGATTTAAACTTTGGTAAGGGGATAAAAGGGGGATCGGAACCCTGTTGTCGCAAACGGGTGACAAAGACGTTTTCTAGGGTTGCCTCGCTAGGGTGGATATCGCTGAGATGATCGATCGCATTCTGAATAATTCTGGTTGCTTGCTGGGGATTGCCAGTTAACACATCTAGACGATCACCAAATAACTGCACGTCATTAATATTTTGTCCATCCACCAAAAGAAGTATTTTTTCGGCGGTAGCGGCGATATCGGGCGATCGAATTTCCAAGCGTTGTAAACCGAGACGTTGGCGCAATTGGCTGAGGGTTCCGATCTCGTGAATTTGTCCCTCGTACATCAAAGCGATGCGGTGACAACGTTCCGCTTCATCGAGGTAGGGAGTAGCCACCACAATTGTTATACCTTCGCGGGCTAAAGTGGCTAAAATATCCCAAAATTCTCGCCGAGAGACGGGATCAACTCCGGTGGTGGGTTCATCGAGAAGTAGGATTTGGGGACGAGAAATCAGGGCGCAACAGAGGGCGAGTTTTTGTTTCATGCCCCCGGAAAGTTGGCCCGCCAGGCGATCGCCGATGCCCTTCAGGTTCATTAAAGTTAAATATTTATCCCGACGCGCTTGCCAATCCCTCTCGGTTACTCGGCGCAAATTGGCCACATAACGCAGGTTTTCATCAATGCTGAGGTCAAGATAGAGGGAAAATTGTTGAGTTAAATAGCCGATAGTTTGACGGACGTGACGGGGCTTTTTTCCCTCTAGATCCACATAACCACCCGATGGGTTCATCACCCCGCCCAGAATGTGAAAGGTGGTGGTTTTTCCCGCTCCATCTGGACCAATTAAGCCAAAAATTTCCCCCGGATAGACTTGGAAATTTATCCCTCTAACGGCGGCAAAATTGCCGTAGTTTTTCTGGAGGTTGACGACATGAACTACTCCCATCCGCTACGCCCTCGATTCGAGTTTCTGAAGTTTCTTCGTCCCTAGATGCCTCATACTTCCGCACAAGGTAGCACTAGACGACTCTGCATCTAAAGAGGCTCGTTCCAAGCCCCTAGCTTGACATCCTCGCCGCCGTAAAACGGACGGCGATTCCCAAACCTCACGATTATGGATGTAATCTGACTGTTACTGTGCTTGGTTCACAGCTTTCTGGTATTTGTCTTGACCATCGAATAGGTAAAGGTTCTGTGCATTTAGCTAAATAGATTTGTCTGTCTTTGAACTTAAAAGCAGATTTGGTAAATTCGG
>NZ_JADBUE010000261.1:0-5352 GCF_020245805.1 Microcystis sp. M179S2
GAAAGGCATTTGGCGATTTTTGTCAATTATTTTTTATCTAGAGCGAACTAATCAATTAAGTCTCTTGCCAGATAAGGATTTAGTCGATTTATGCCCCCCTATCGAACCATACTAAGTAACGAAGAACCGTTAATTAGTTATTTAGTTATTTATTTATCTTCATCTTTATCCCTGATTACTGATTACTGTTCACTGATTACTGATTACTGTTCACTGATTACTGAATTGGTCTTACCACAACCACACCGTAAGCGTTAGGATTTAAATACTCTTGACAGGCATTTTGAATATCCTCTAAAGTGAGGGCTTCAATGTGTTGGGGATAACAAAAAGCCGGTTGTAAATCACCGATCTGAGTATGATAATAACCGTAAAGGTTGGCCCGATCGCTCGGTCTTTCATTGCTAAAAATAAACCGATTGGCCACTTGGGTTTTGACTCGTTCCAGTTCAGAAACTGTCACAGCTTCCTGTTGAATTTGTCCAATCTGTGCTACTATCTCCCGTTCCACTTGCTCGATATTTTCCGAGGCTAATTGGGCCGACACGGAAAACACTCCTTGCACTGCTTGGGACATATTACTGGCAGTTATTTGGGAAACTAAGGCCTTTTCTTGGCGCAGAGATTGAAATAATCGCGATACCTTGCCCTGACCCAGAATAGCCGCTAAAACATCGAGAGGATAGGTTTTTTCTAAGTCTCTCAACCCCGGCACTTTCCAAAATAGGATTAAGCGGGCCTGCTGCAAATTTTCATCCTCGTATTCTTGACGGATAATCTCGTTAAAGGGAGTTTCGGGCTTTAGATGGGCGATAGGATGGGAAATCAGCCCAGAATTGCCCTTACTGCCTAAAGTATCTAGAGAATCGCTCACAATAGCCATTAAATCATCTACAGGCAAATTACCCACCACTGCCACCGTCATCCATTCGGGACGATACCAAGTCTGATGAAAATCGCGCATTTGTTGAGGAGTAAGATTTTCAATCACTGCCGTCGGACCCAACACCGGACGACGATAGGGTAAAACTTGAAAACAAGTCTCCATGGTGCGATAAAAAGTGCGACGACGGGGATTATCCTGAGAACGACGAATTTCTTCTAAAATAACCTGTCTTTCCCGCTCAAAAGCTTCATCAGGGATTAAAGCTTCTAAAACCACTTCTAGCTGCAGCGGGGCCAGATGGGCGAAGTCCTGCGGGGCAGTGGTAATGTAATAATGGGTGTATTCTTGGCTAGTAGCGGCATTAGTCACCGCTCCCCTTGATTCGATCGCCCGTTCAAATTCACCACTGTCTAAGTTACGGGTTCCCTTAAAAACCATGTGTTCGAGAAAATGAGCCATCCCATTGATCTGATCCGATTCTAAGGCCGAGCCGACCTGCAGCCAGACATTGAGATTAACCGCTTCTACCGGTTGACTTTCGGCAATAATCGTTAAACCATTGGCAAGACGGTGCAGAATCGGAGTGTTAAGCGTGGCAGGTTTCCCTAGGATAGCCGTCATTCTTTATTAGTCCTCGGTGATCACTCTGGCAAAAATTGTCACTTTTCCCTATTGTAGTCCCAGACTTTCACGGAGCCAACAAGATCAGGTGTTGGCCAGCAATTACAAATTCAGAATGTAGCAAAATTGATCGAGGTAGGGTGTCGCTAGCGCCAGTGAACGCACCGTTAATGGAGGCTGCCGGGATATTCATTCCAAGAAATCGCTTTAGTCAATCAGGGGGTTGACCGTCATTTAAATTTCTAAAATATAAAGTTTTGTGACAACTTGAGACGATCGCAGGAGTTGGTTGTGATTTCTTTTATGAAAGCAGTTGAGAACATCATCTATGCCGTTAACCCAACCCTGTTTCTCCTCTTCTGAAGTTCGTCTGAATTCCATGGTCTCCCATCGCGATCGCGGAACTTCCCTGAAGCAAACCGATGATGATGACCTGCAATACCTCGCCCTGCAAGCGCGTTCCTATACTGGGACAGTGGGTTTGCAGCAGCAAGCCGCGATCGCTCGGTTACTTGATGCTCTGCGATTTTCGGGTCGGCTACGGGGTCGAGGTCATTATTCGGTAGAGGTCTATGAGGATGCGGTTAATCGAACGTTATGTTGGGTTGCTTTCCACCTCGACCAGTTCGATCCTGACCGGGGCAGTTTTCTGGCTTGGGTCAACTATCGGCTGGATATTCTGTTGCGAGAGGCGTATGCGGAAACGCTTGACCCGCTGGTCAGGGCGCAGAAGCAGCAATTGATTCGTCGCAAGTACCAACTGACGGCAATGGTTAGTCTAGTCGCTAAGGTTGGGCTGGGTTTCTGGTTAAGGTTACAGGTTAAAGGGATCGCGATTGATGAACAAAGTTTTGTCTGGTTGGCGGTTCTCTGTCGGTTATCTGGGCTAAGAAAGGCTAATCGGGCTTTGGGCGATCGCGTTTTTCTGGATCTGGCAAGGGCAACGTTATCGGTATCGCCTTTACAGCAGGTGAGCGGTGAGTCTGTTGTCTTTGAGAATTTGGCTCAACCAGTGGAGCAGCTTTGTTTGTCGGAGTTGATCGCTGAGTATATTGAGTCTGATCCGGAGTTGTTGTCTCGCCATCATGTCCATAATTGCCCGAAGGCGACTTTGAAGGCAATTTTGAGGGCGCGATTGGAGGCGCGATCTTGGCAGGAGATCGCGGATTCTTTTAGTTTGACTGTGGCAGTGGTGAAGAATTTTTTCTCGCGCCAGATGAAGACGGTTGCGCCTTTAATCGGACAGGAAATTCTGTCTTATTTGTAATTTTTTTAAGGAGGTGAATAACTTTTGAAAAACTCACTGGCTGAGTTTGCAGGGATTTTTGTGGAAAATTTAAGCTTCCAATGGGGGGAAATCAAGATAATGCCGACACGAATTAATCATAGTTCTGTATTTTTGATTGCTCTAGGAAGGGAAGCCCATGAAATCGCGGATTATTTTTGTCAACAACATTCTGATTTTGCTCTAGCTGAACAAGTCTATCTCAATACTTTGGCTGTGTATGCGGTCAACTGTTGCTTACGGTCTCTGGGTATTGCCACAGATTTGGAAGCGAGTGATAGCTGGAATCCCATCATGCGATCGCGTTTAATGGTAGCGGATTTGGTGGTGAAAGGTAAGGGAAAAGTTGAATGTTATCCTCTGATGCCGGGTGAGGATTTTATTGAGATTTCTGAGGAGGTTTTATCGGACAGAATTGGTTATCTATTTGTTGAGATTAATGCTGAGATGTCTGAGGCAAAGGTGTTGGGATTTTTGGAGAAAGTCAATGAAACAAAGTTAAGTCTTTTGGCATTGCTTTCTCTGGATGATTTGCCAGCATATCTTGAGAAAATCAGTCCTCCACAATTAAGGTCTCAAATTTAATTAGGGCTGAGTTTTTTGAAGAGTAATCTGTTTCAGTTCGATTGTTAAAGTTTTGAAGTAATCAAATTAAGGAGAAAATTTATCATGAATCGTCTAATTTTTCATGCATCAATTACAACGATTACGGGTGCTGCGCTATTATCTTTCATCGGAATAAATTCTGCTCAAGCAGTAAGCATTACATTTTTTCCATCTACTGTATTCTCATCTGACCCTACAATCCTCAATCAAAATGTAGGCATCACAGGATATACAATTGAGGATTTTGAAGACAAAACTCTAATTCCTGGTTTAAGTATTACTTATTCTGGAGGAGTTTCTACATCAACGATTACAAGTCTTCCTAATCTTTCAAATAAAGTTTCTCAAAGCTGGGATGGTCAACACACATTATTTAATATTCCTAGTAATCAATTGAGTAATAGTGTGTTTTGTCCGAGTACAGAATGTGCAAAACTTACTACACTTAATTTTAGCAGTAGCATTATATCAGTGGGAATTGGGCTGTCAGGTTTCCAGTCTTTAAATCCCCCACCATCTGCACCAGATAATCCAATAACAGATCATCGCCTCTTCATCAATGGCATACCTTTTTCACAAACAATCGAACAGCTTGCGGGAGTAAATTGGAAGTCAGCTAACTTCCAACGTAATGCTTACTTGCGTATTGATGCACTACAAGGAGAATCGATTTCCTCGATAGGATTTGAAAATATAACGACATATCCAATTGCAAATCCAGTTACAGAAGATTTAATTGAATTTGATCATCTTGCAATAAAATCTGTCGCACAGCCCCCCAAAAGTGTCCCTGAACCATCTAATATCTTGGGTTTAGGTTTACTCGGACTGGGTTTAACCGCAACAAAAGTAAAAGGTGTCTTATCAAAAAAAGCAAAGTCACCCACAGATAACCCCCAAGAACCAGACAGCTAACTGGGATCAATTGCAGTAGGATAAATTAATCTATCCTACTGCATAATCGGTCAATTGACGAAGTACAGGAGGATGAAAGCCAATGACAATATCTTTTTTAGGAACACCTAGTTTAACTAAGTCTTCAGCAATATCTTGTTCTGTCATATTCCATTGAATCCAAATTTTATCAGACTTGAGGTCAATATGAATGAGACAATAATGTACATATTTTTCGCCTTCCCACCCAAAAGTAACGACCTGATAATGTTCTTTTTGTTCATCAAAAATAGCTTGAATTTCTAAATCATTACAAGTGGGTTTATATTGAGTATATTCCGAGAGAATATTTTTGACTAATTGACGATATTTTGCTAATTTATCCATGTTAAAATTACCTCCTGACTTGGCAAAAAAATGATTAATTTTAAATGGTTTTCTCTAATCATCAATTGGGTAAAATCTAAAGAGAAAAAAGTGTCGTAAGTAAAACTAGGAATAGCTAAAAATAAGACTCTATCTGGGTCTTTTCTCTTTAAAACCGCCCGATAATTAATAAATTGTCCTAGAGCAGTATGAAATTCTGAGATCGCTGAAGACCCCTCTAAAAAACTTTTAATTTCTACGGCAATCTTTTGATGATCTTTAGTCGCAGCAATCAGCTTTTCTGCGCCTAAATCAACAGCCATATTCACCCCTCCAAAACTTATCGTATAAAGGTCATGAGTAATTAACCAATTATCTTTGATCAAAGCATTTTTGGCTGCTTGATAAACTAAATCTTTAGCCAATTTTACCTTTCTCCTGATTTGATAGGTTATCTTTCCCTGTTTTGAGGTGCGGCTTGAGCAACAAGGACAACTAATTTTCTCTGATTCATAGTACTGAGTCCCATCTAGGGCGACGAGTAAGTTGCCATCCAACGCCTCAAACCCCCTCAAATAGCCTTGGTCTTTCAGCCCTTGATCAATCCATTTGAACAGGGGAAAAAGATGCTTTGCGGCTATTCCATCGAGGATGTTCCGCATCTGCTCTACTGTCGGGATATTGACCAAACCAA